>NZ_JBEPEH010000017.1:192366-245936 GCF_040300725.1 Dactylosporangium sp. NPDC000244 | reverse complement strand
AGACCGATGCCCGCGAACGTCCACGGCAGCCCGTACTGCGTGCCCTTCGACTGCCCCAGCGAGAGCGCCGCCGGGGCATAGTCGAGCCCGCTCGCGACACTCTTGAGGTCGAGCAACTTGCCGGTGGCCGCGAGCGTGGCCAGCCAGGCGACGTCGAGCTGGATCGCGCCCTTGAGCTGGCCGCCCTGCACCTGCAGGAGCAGCTGGTTCAGGTAGTCGTTGTAGGGGTACGACGGCGTGGTGATCTTGGTCCCGGCGTTCGCGGCCGTGTACTTGTCGATGGCGTCCTGCATCGGCTGCTTCGTGACGGCCTCGTTGTAGGACCAGGACGTCAGCGGGAACTCCTTCACCCCGTCGTCCTTGAGGCCCTCGGTGCCGGCCGGGGTGGGCGCCTGCGTGGACGGGGCGCAGGCGGCGAGCGTCGACACGCCGATGGCGCTCAGCAGCGCGCGGCGGGTGATGTTCATGTGCGACTCCGTTGCTTTCTTGGGGGTGTCCTTTTGGGGGTTCAGCCCTTTACGGCGCTGCGACTCCGTTTGCTTTGCTGCGGAATGTCTTCGGGGGTTCAGCCCTTCACAGGACCGCGCTGCTCTTCTTGGGGTTCAGCCCTGCACGGGACTGCGTTGCTCTTCTTGGGGTTCAGCCCTGCACGGGATTGCGTTGCTCTTTTTGGGGGATGTCCTTGCGGGTTCAGCCCTTCACGGCGCCGGCGGTGAGGCCGGCGACCAGATAGCGCTGCAGAACGGTGAAGCCGATGACGACGGGAAGAGAGACGACGAGCGAGGCGGCCATCAGGTCCGGCCAGGCGGTCTCGAACTCGCCGAGGAACGTGTTCACCAGACCCGGCGGCAACGTCTGCTTATCAGGACCGGCAAGCGTGAGCGCGAAGATGAAGTCGTTCCAGCCCCGGATGAACGCGAACAACCCCGTCGCCACCAGCCCCGGCAGCGACACCGGCAGCAGAATCCGGTGGATGATCGCGCCCTGCCCGGCCCCGTCGACCTTCGCGGCCTCGATCAGCTCATCCGGAATCGTGTCGAAGAAGCCCTTCAGCATCCACACACACAACGGCAGCGTGAACGTCGTGAAGGACAAAATCAGCGCGAGGTACGAGTTGAGCAGCCCGGCCTGGCTGAACACCAGATAGAGCGTGATGAGCAGCAGGGCCTGCGGGAACATCTGCGAGGCGAGCACCAGGTACATGAGCGAGCGGCGGCCGCGGTACCGGAACTTCGCGAAGGAGTAGCCCGTGTAGGCGGACACGATGACGGTCAGCACCGCGGTGATCGCCGAGACGATCAGGGAGTTCAGCAGGTATTTGAGCAGCTTCGGGTTCTCGAAGATGCTGCCGAAGTGCTCGAACGTGATGTGGTCGGGGAAGAAGTGCGGCGGGAAGCGGAACACGTCCTGGGTCGGGGTGAGCGCCGTGACCAGCACCCAGTAGATCGGGCCGAACGCAAACACGCCGATGATCGCGACGGTGGTCGCGGCGAGCAGCGTGCGCGGGCGGCGCGGCTTGCGCAGGTCCGGCACCACCGTCGGAGCGGGGTCGGTCCGGACGAGTTCCTGCACGGTCATGCGCGCTCACTCCGCTCGAACGAACAGACTTGGACAGTCGCGGCGGTGCTCACGACCAGCGACACGCGCGGCCTGCGCCGGTTGCGCTGCCTGCTCGGTTTGCTCGGCTTGCGCGTTTCCGGCCCTGTCGTCATGCGCGGCTTGCGCACTTCCGGCAGGCCACCGCTCACCGCCGACTCCGCCGCGGCGCGCGGCTTGCGCGCTTCCGGCAGGCCACCGCTCACCGCCGACTCCGCCACGATGCGCGGCTTGCGCGCTTCCGGCAGGCCACCGCTCACCGCCGACTCCGCCACGATGCGCGGCTTGCGCGTTTCCAGCTCTTTCCTCATGCGCGACCTGCGCGCCTCCGGCACGCCACCGCTCACCGCCGACTCCGCCGCGGCGCGCGGCTTGCGCGTTTCCAGCTCTTTCCTCATGCGCGACCTGCGCGCCTCCGGCACGCCACCGCTCACCGCCGACTCCGCCGCGGTGCGCGGCTTGCGCGTTTCGCACACGAACTCCTGCACGGTCATGCACGCTCCCCCCGCTCGGACAGGCGCACGTACACGACGGTCAGCACGAGGATGAGCACCAGCCAGAGGGCACCGAGCGCGCTCGCGTTACCGAGGTCGAAGGCCTTGAACGCGGTGTCGTACACGGCAACGGCAAACGTCGTCGTCGAACCGGCCGGACCACCACCGGTGAGCACATAAATCATGTCGAAGTGCTGCACATTCCAGATCACCTCGAGCAGCACGACGATCCCGAGAATCCCCCGCAGATGCGGCAGCGTCACATGCCAGAACCGCGCCACCGCACCAGCACCGTCCAGCGCCGCGGCCTCATGCAACGCCGACGGCACCGTCTGCAGACCCGCCAGCAGCATCACCATGATCCACGGAAAGCTCGCCCAGCTCTTGGCCACGATGATCGCGGCCATCGCGGTGCCCGGCTGGCCGAGCCAGGAGATCGGTTCGTCCGTCAGGTGCAGCGTGGTGAGCAGCCCGTTGAGCAGGCCGTAGTTCGCGTTGAAGATCCAGAGCCAGATGAACGACACGACCACGCCGGGGATGACCCACGGCATCAGGAACAGGCCGCGGAGCACGGCCCGCCCGCGGAGGCGCGTGTTGAGTGCGAGGGCCAGGGCGAGGCCGATGACCACCGGTACGACCGTCGAACCGACCGTGAACACGATGGTGTGGCCGAGAACGGGCCAGAAGTTCTGGTGCAGGACCGCGGTGAAGTTGTCGAGCCCGACGAACGAGCGGCCCGGGAGCACGAGGCTCTGCTTGAACATGCTCGTGCTGAGCGCGCCGATCAGCGGATACAACACCACAGCGCCGAGCAGCGCGAGGGCCGGAAGCGTGAGGAGGAGCCCGAACGTACGGTCCTTCAGCCCGTGCCCGCGCTCACCGAGCCGCTGCGCGGGCGCGGCTTCTACACGTTCACTCATCGCGCCGCCTCCGTTCCTGCACGTTCGCTCATTGCGCCGCCCCCGTTCGTGCGCCGATCCCGCGGCGACCGAAGTCTGCGCGTTCACTCATCACGCCGCCTCCGTTCCTGCACGTTCGCTCATTGCGCCGCCCCCGTTCGTGCGCCGATCCCGCGGCGGCCGAAGTCTGCGCGTTCACGCATGACGGCTTGCCCGATCGCGCACCGGCACGCCGGCGGCCGAGTTTTCGCACGCTCGCTCATCGCGGGTCGTCCGTTCGCGCCATGCTCGCGGGGAAGGCGCCCTGGTGGCCGGGGCCCACGTAACCGAGGCCGATGCTGATCGAGTCCGCGGCCTCGATGACGCTGCGGGCCAGGTCGGACTCGCGGTTCGGCAGGTCGATCGCCGACAGCGGACCGGAGACGGACAGGGCCGCGGCCACGCCACCGGTCGCGTCGCGGATCGGCGCGGCGAGGCACGCCCGGCCCAGCGCCAGCTCCTCGATCTCGGAGAAGTACCCGCGCGCGAGCGAATTCTTGATCTCGGCGTCGAGGGCGTCATGGTCGGTGATGGTCCTGGGGGTGTACGACATCAGGAAGGGGCCCGGGAGCACCTCCCGGCGCTCCCCCGGCTCGACGCCGCTGAGCAGCGCCTTGCCCAGGCCCGTGGCGTGCAGCGGGTTGTGCTGCCCGGCGAGGGTGAACGAGCGCGGGGCCTGCCGACCCTCGAAGTTGAGCAGGTAGAACAGGCGCATGTCGCGGCGGACGGCGACGTTGACGCCGAGGCCGACCTCGGCCGCGAGGTTCTGCGCGATCTGGCGCGCCTCGCGGTGCACGGGATGGGCGTTGAGCACGGCGCCCCCGAGGCTCACCGTGTCCAGGCCCAGGCGGTAGAGGCCGCTGATCGGGTCGCGGTCGACGAAGCCGGCCGCCTCCAGGGTCCCCAGCAGCCGCGAGGCCGTGGAGAGGCCGAGGTCGGCGAGCTTGGCGACGTCGGAGACGCGCAGCTCACTCCGGCCGGTGGTGAACACCCGCAGGACCGTGAGCGCGCGGTCGACGCTCTGGTTGCTTCCGGCATCCGCTGCCATCGGGCCCTCTCTCGGGGGTCTGCTGATCTGTTTGGTTGCGCTCGCTCACGCAGGCGCGGTGCTTTGTGCGCGGTGACGCTCACTCGTGCAAGCGCCGCCGGTCTCGCCCGGTTGCATTCGTCTTCGCGCGGGCATGCGCATCCGGTGGGACGCACCCGCTCGCGCGAAGGTCCTGCCAGACGTCGCTCGGCTCACGAGAAGTTCCGGGCCGGGCAACGCCCGCCCTCGCGAGGGGTCATGCCGAGTGGCGCTCACCCTCGCGAGGGGTTCTGCTGGGTAACACCCCGTTCACCCGAGAGGCCTTCGTGAGAGCTCCCGGTTGACTCTGGAAATTGCTTGCGCGATACGGAAAGATATCCCGCATGTTGCAAGCGGTCAACCGCCATGTGGGGATGCCTTGTGAAGATCGTTGATGTGGCCACCTGGGCGGTGAAGCTGCGCGGCGAGGACGTCTACCTCGGCGCGGCCACCCGGGAGGCCTCGGACCGCCCGTACTATCAGCGCCCGCCCTGGCGCAGCCTCTACTCGGACCGCTACGAGACCATGATCGTGCGGCTGACCTGCGACGACGGGACCATCGGGTGGGGCGAGTGCCTGGCTCCGGTCGGCCCCGAGGTACCCCAGGCGATCGTCGACCGGCTCCTCGCCCCGGTCCTGCTGGGCGCCGACCCGCGCCCGGTGCGACCGCTCTGGGCGAGGCTGTCCGGACTCATGCGCGAGCGCGGGCACCTCGGCGGGCACCAGGCCGACGCGCTCGCCGCAGTGGACATCGCGCTGTGGGACCTGGCCGGAAAGGCGGCCGGGCTGCCGGTGTACGCCCTGCTCGGCGGCGCTTTCCGGGACACCGTCCCGACGTACGTGTCAGGCCTTCCGGTGCCGGACGACGAGGCCCGGGCCGCGCTCGCCCGCAACTGGCTTGCACAGGGCGCAACTCGCGTGAAGCTGCACCTCGGACACGGGGTCGAGCGCGATCTCGCCACCTACGACGCCGTGGCCGCCACCGGGATGACGGTCGCCGTGGACGCGCACTGGGCGTACGACCTGGCCGATGCCCTGCGACTCGGGCGCGCCCTGGACGAGCGGGGGGCCTGGTTCCTCGAGGCGCCGCTGGTCCCGGAGGACCTCGAGGCCCACCGCGAACTCGCGGCCGCTCTGACCACGCCGGTGGCGGTCGGTGAGGCGTTGCGACATCGGTACGAATTCCGGCTCTGGCTGCAGAATCGAGCACTCGACCTTGCACAACCGGACATCGGCCGGACCGGCATCACCGAGGCGATGGCGATCGCCGAGGTCGCCGCGGCCTTCCACGTGCCGGTCGCGCCGCATCACTCGGTCGGGCTCGGCGTG
Organism: Dactylosporangium sp. NPDC000244; assembly: GCF_040300725.1. Lineage (NCBI taxonomy): Bacteria > Bacillati > Actinomycetota > Actinomycetes > Micromonosporales > Micromonosporaceae > Dactylosporangium > Dactylosporangium sp. NPDC000244. Next base: position 240,513 of record NZ_JBEPEH010000017.1, on the reverse strand, counting down.
GTCCTGGCCGCGGGCCTGCACGTGGCCGCCGCGATCGAGGCGATGCCGGCCTTCGAGTTCCAGCCCGGCCCATTCCCCGTCGCGAACCGCATCCTGACCGCCCCGCTCGCCGGCGGCCCCGGCTCGTTCCCGCTCCCGACGGCCCCCGGACTCGGGGTCGACGTCGACATCAGTGCTCTCGTGGAGGATCAGTGACCCGCTCGTCCGATGTCCGTGGCCTCATTCCGGTGCTCGCCACGCCGTTCCAGCCCGGCGGCGCGCTCGATGTGGACAGTCTGCGCCGTCTGATTGCGTTCTCCGTGTCCGCCGGCGTTGACGGAGTGGCCGTGTTCGGCTTCGCGAGCGAGGGCTTCTCCCTGAGCGCGGCGGAGCGGCAGCAGATTTTGGCGGCGGTACTGTCCGAGCTCCCCGACACCACCCCCGTCATCGCCGGCATCTCGGCGACCGGCACCACCGACGCGATCGCGCAGTCCCGCGCCGCGGCCGAGGCCGGGGCCAGCGTCGGCATGGTGATCCCGCCGTACATGGTGAAGCCCTCCCCCAGCCAGATCGTCGACTTCTACGGCACCGTGGCCAGCGAGGGCGGACTGCCGGTGATGGTCCAGGACGCGCCGGCGTCCACCGGGGTGAATCTGCCGGTACCGCTGATCGTCGAGCTCTCCAAGCTCGACGGCGTCACCTCGGTGAAGATCGAGACCCAGCCGACGGCCCCGAAGCTCGGCAGCGTGGTGGACGCGACCGCCGATGACTTCCTGGTGCTGGGTGGTCAAAACGCACTGTTCGTACTGGAGGAATATGCACGCGGCGCCGTGGGCACGATGCCCGCGAGCGAGTTCCCGGACCTCCTCGCCCCGGTCCTGGCCACCTTCACGTCCGGCGACGCCCCGGCCGCCCGCGCCGCCTTCAACCGTCTGCTGCCGCTGATCCGGTTCGGCCTGCAGCCGGGCATCGCGTGGTCGATCCACAAACACGTCCTGCTCCGCCGCGGCGTGATCACCTCGGCGGCGGTGCGCTCCCCCGCGACCGACGCCGACCCGGCGACCCTCGCGGCGCTGGACGACATCCTCACGGACCTGGGCCTGTGACCCGCGAGCCGAATGCGGCCGGGCCGCGGCCCGGGGAGACCGGCGCTGTTCGCGGTGCTCTGGCCACGGGCGGCAGCCCTGGCCGCGCGGGCACCGCAAGCAGCACGGGCGGCGCGGGCACCGCAAGCAGCACGAGCACCGCAGGCACCGCAAGCAGCACGGGCACCGCAAGCACCGCAGGCACCGCAGGCACCGCAAGCAGCACGGGCACCGCAAGCACCGCAGGCACCGCAGGCACCGCAGGCACCGCAGGCACCGCAGGCACCGCAAGCACCGCAGGCACCGCAGGCACCGCAAGCACCGCAAGCACCGCAGGCACCGCAGGCACCGCAGGCACCGCAGGCACCGCAGGCACCGGGGCCAATGGTCCTGGCGGGCTTGGGGCTCTTCCGCGCGGGCCTGTCGTCGTCGGGCTCGGCGAGGCGATGGTGCTCTTCCAGCCCGCGAGCGGCGAGTCGCTGTCGTCATGCGCGACGACGACGGTCCACGTGGCCGGGGCCGAACTCAACCTGCTCGCGGCCGCGCGGCGGGCCGGTGTGCGCGCGGCGTTCTGCAGCCGGGTCGGGGCCGACCCGTTCGGGGAGCGGGTACTCGCGGCCGCGGCCGCGCTCGGGGTCGAAACCGGGCTCGTCGCGGTCGACGCCGGGCGGCCGACCGGTGTCTTCGTCAAGGACGTGCGCGACGACGGCGCCCGTCGCGTCTATTACTACCGCGCCGGTTCGGCCGCGTCCGCGATGGACGAAAACGACGCCGAACGCGCACTGAACGCGCAACCCGCGATCATCGCGGTGTCCGGACTCACCGCCGCGCTGGGAGACGGACCCCGGCGGGCGGTGGCGCGGCTGGGCCGGGCGCCGGGAGTACGACTGGCTCTGGATCCGAACCTGCGCCCAGGACTGCCGCCGGTGACGGATCTGTTGCGAGAGTTGCTGCCGGTGACCGCGTTTCTGCTGCTCGGAATCGATGAGGCCGGGCCGCTGCTGGGCACCGAGGAGCCGCACGAGGTGTTCCGGCGGGCCGCGGCGGCCGGGGTGCGCGAGGTGGTGCTGAAGGCCGGGGCGGCCGGGTGCTGGTACGCGAGCGCCGACGGCCCGGTGCACATGCCGACAGCCGCAGTGCGCGTTGTGGATCCGGTTGGGGGTGGAGACGCGTTCGCTGGTGCATACCTAGCTGCGCGTTTGTGCAACATCGGCCCCCGCGGCGCGGCGTGGCTCGGCACGCGCTTCGCCGCGGGCGTGATCGCGGCGCCCGGCGATACTGATGGGCTGCCCGAGGCCGCTGATGCCGCGGTACTGGTTGAGGCGGCCCGCCTACAGACGGACTCCGGTCTGCCGATGAAAGGGACAGATCCGATCAGTACGTAGGGGGCCCACACCATGCCCGGAGTGCTCTCCTGGCTCATGCCGAAGGTCAGGCTCAGCGATGCGGCGTTCCGGTCCCGGCACCGAGCGCTGACCGTGGTGCTGTGGCTGCACCTACCCGTGCTGGTCGTGGTCGCGATCGTCAACGGACACTCCGTCGTCGGCGACCACGTGCACGGCGAGGCCTGGCTTGTCTGGTCCTTCATCGCGAGTGTCGTGTTGTGCGCGATGTGGGGAGGTATCGCGCGTTCGCGCCGCGGCGGCTCCATCGCCGTGTCCCTCGGCATGCTGTTCGCCGCGATGGCGCTCGTGCACGCCGGCAACGGCCTCACCGACCTGCACTTCCACTTCTTCGTCGTGCTCGGGCTGGTCAGCCTCTATCAGGACTGGGTCCCGCTCTTCCTGGGCATCGTGCTCACTGGCGCCCACCACCTGACGATCGGCATGTCGATGGCCGAGATGGTGTACTCCACGCCGACCGCCCACGCCCACCCGATCTGGTTCTCGCTGCTGCACATCGCGTTCGTGGTGGCGATGTGCGCGACGCAGCTGACGTACTGGCGCTTCGCGGCGGCGGCCGAGGCCGAGGCCGACATCGAGCGCGAGCAGCTCGCGCGCGAGAACCAGGAGCAGCTGCGCGCCGCGGCCGAAAGCGCGACGCAGCGCGAGGAGCAGGCCGCGGCGAACGCCGCCGAGCAGGTCGCGCGCAGCGAGCAGCTCGGCCGCCGGCTCGAGACGGTGCTCGCCGACGTCGCCGACGCCGGCGTCCGCCTCGGCGCGGAGGCGGGCTCGGCGATGGAGTCGTTCCAGTCCGCGCTCGCTGGTATGAACACGACCGTGCAGGGCGCGGTGCAGGATACCGAAGAGGCGCTCACGGACTCCAACCATGCGCGAACGGTCATCGGCGAGCTGGAAACCTCCATCTCCGACATCGCCACCGTCGCCGGTCTGATCCAGGCGGTTGCCGACCAGACAAAGCTCCTGGCGCTGAACGCGACCATCGAGGCGGCGCGGGCGGGCGAGGCGGGCAAGGGCTTCGGCGTGGTCGCGAACGAGGTCAAGGAGCTGGCGGCGCAGACGGCCGCGGCGACGAGCCGCATCGAGACCACGGTCGGCCAGGTCACGGCGGGCGCTTCGGCGGCGGCCTCGGCGGTCGGCGGCGTGGCGAACCGGCTGGGCACCGTGGCCACCGCCCAGCGCGAGGTGGCGGCTTCACTGCACGAACAGACAAACCTGGCCGCAACAACGCGCAGCTCCGTGGCGGCGGCAGCGGAGAAGGTGAGCGCAACCGCGCACCAGTCCTGACCGCTTCGCCAGTTCCTGACCGCTTCACCGGTCCTGACCGCTTCACCGGTCCTGACCGCTTCGCCAGTCCTGACCGCTTCGCCGGTCCTGGCTGCTTCACCTCGCCGCAAGGAATTCCCCGCGGTCCTCGCCTCGAGCCCTCCCCGGCAGGGCCCGCACGCAGGCACTTACCCCCGTCGCTCCGGCTCGCCGAGCGAACGCTCGTCCGCCCTTGCACACATATGCGCGCCGCGGGATGTGTGGACGACGAACCGTCGCCTCCGCCGTGATCCGCGAACTGTCGTTGCCGCGATCGGGTCGGCGGCTTGTGCGCCCGCGCGTTCGCCGCGATCGGGCCGGTGTTCGGTGGCGATCGGCTAGTGCTCGGCGGTTCGTTCGTCGGGCTGGACGCCGGCGAGAAGCTGGAAGCACGGGCGCAGCAGGTCGATGGCCTTCTGGGGGTCGACGGTTTCGAGGCCGGCGATTTGCAGGAGGTACCGTTCGATCAGGATCCCGTGCGTGATCGCGTTGATGAGGCCGGCTCGCAGTCTTGCGTCCTCGCCGCTGAGGGCTTCGGCCAGGCGGTCCAGGCGCGGGAGGGCGATCGCGCGGAAGTCCTCGGCGGCGTCGTCGTGGGTGAGCATCGATCGCAGGACCGCCAGGGACGCCACCGGCTCGTCCTCCAGGCGGCGGGCCAGCGCCGCGAGAAGCTGCTCGGCCACCTCCTCGGGCGTGCCGGATGGCGGTTCCTCCGAGGAGAACCGCGCGACCTTGGCGAACAGCGCCTCCTTCGAGCCGAAATAGTGCATGACCAGGCCACCGTCCACGCCCGCGGCGGACGCGATCGCGCGGATCGTGGTGCGTTCGTACCCGAGGTCGGCGAACATCCGGCCGGCCGCCTCCAGGATTCGGGCCTCGGTGTTGCGGCGCTGTTCGGCTCGGGTGGACATGAGTTCATTCTACGGACGTTGACCGATTCTCCGATTTCGTTCTACGCTCGTTGAATGAAGCTGACGGCTCGGCAGGTCGTGGATCGGGTGCTGGAAGTCGGATTGCGTCAGGATGCGGAGGCGTTCGTGGGGCTGCTCGCTGCGGACGCGACGCTGGAGTGGCCGTTCCGGCCCGCGGGTGTGCCGGATCGGCTCCAAGGTCGCGAGGAGATCCTGGCGTTCATGACGCGGGCGGCGCGGGCACCGATCAAGTTCGAGGAGTACCGCGACGTCGTCGTCCACGAGACGGTCGATGCGGAGGTGGTCATCGTGGAGTACCAGGTGTTCGGGCACGTGACGACCACGGGCGGGCCGTTCCACCAGACGATCATCGCGGTGATTCGCGTGCGGGACGGGGAGATCGTGTCCTACCGCGACTACCTCAACCCGTTGGCGCTGGCGGCCGCGCGCGAATGATGCCGGCCGGTGGACGGGTGCTCGGCGGCTTGTGACCTGGCGCAGCGGTCGCGGGAAGCCGGCTGCGCGAATGAGCAACGCTTTGTGGCCGTTGCGACGAGTTGACGCGCATGGCGGATCGCGCGGAATCGGCTGCGCGAAGGCACGTCACTCTGTGGCCGTTGCGACGAGCTGACACCTGGCGGATCGCGCGGAATCAGCTACGCGCATGGGCGGCGCTTGTGGGCGGGGCGGTGAGTTGGCGTGCATGGTTTGTCCGCTCCGGCCCGGGCTGCGCGAATGAGCGTCCGTTGTGGCTCGGCGTTGAGTCGGCGCGTTGCTGGCGACTCGTGCGGGCCCGGGTGCGCGAATGAGCGTTAGCTCGCGGCTTCCGGGGTTGCCGGTGTCGCTGGCGTCGCTGGGGTCGCTGGGGTCGCGGCCGGTTCCGGGGCGTGGGTGCGGAACGACGGGGACAGCACCACGATGCCCGCGGCCAGCAGCGCGGGCACCACGAAGGCCCAGCGCAGCGACAGGCTCTCGGCCACCGCGCCGATCAGGCCCGCACCGACCACGAAACCGACATAGTTGAACAGGTTGACGCGCGCGATCGCGATGCCCGTGCCGGCCGGGTCCAGGCGACCCGCCGCCGAGAACGACTGCGGTACGACCAGGGACAGGCCCAGGCCCACCACCGCGAAGCCCGCGATACTCAGGGCGGGTGTCGTCGACGCGGCCACCAGGATCAGGCCGAGGCCGCCGACCACGCCGCCGACCGACACCACCATCGTCGGGCTGAAGCGGCTCACGATGCGGTCGCCCGCGGTGCGGCCGACGAGCATCGTCGCCTGGTACGCGGCGAGGCCGAGCGCGGCCACCGCCGTACTCGCGTGCAGGGCCTTCTCGATGAAGACCGAACTCCAGTTGGACACGGCCGAGTCGGCGATGAACATGAGCATCATCGCGATGCCGATCAGGATGATCGGGCGCCACGGGATCGTCGCCTCCGCCGCGGCCACCGTTGCGGCCGGGATCTCCTGCGCCTCCTCGGCCTTGCGGAGCTGTCCGGGGCCCGCGATCAGGGCCAGGATCGCGCCGACCACGGCGACCGTGGCCAGGGACGCACCGATCGACCAGCCCAGATGCGCGGTTCCGGACGTCGCGAGGGCACCCAGGATGGCGCCCGCGCTCCAGACGGCATGGAAGGAGTTGAGGACGGGCCGGCCGTAGCGGCGCTCCACGCCCACGCCCTGCATGTTCATGGTCGCGTCGACGAGTCCGAGCATGAGGCCGACGAACGCCAGCGCGAGGTACAGCTGCCAACGCTCGGCGGCGAAACCCGTCACGGTGATGGCCAGCGCCACGCCGGGGCCGCCCGCGCGCAGCACCGGTGAGCTGCCGAAACGCGTGGTGAGCAGGCCCGCGACCACGCTGCCGACGCCGGCGACGACGGGCACGGCCAGGAGCACCAGGGAGAGCTGGGTGTCGTCGAAGCCGAAGCGTTTCTGCAGGCTCGCGACCTGGGTGAGCAGGCCGGCGAAGCAGAAACCCTGCACGAAGTACGCACCGGCGACGGCGATTCGTGCACGGCGGTCGCGCGCGGCGGCCTCGGGGCTCACGCTGGCGGAGAGCTCATCCACAGGCCGGCTCCTCGAACGCGACAGAGAAGTGAAATTAGTTCGGAAGCATTGTCGACCGCGCGGCGGAACGCAAGAGCAGCAGACGGTGTGCTTGAACGGTCGCTGCGTACCCGACGAGCGTGAGCATATGGAAGAGGTACAGCCACAAACCGACGGCGACCGTTGCACCAACGGCGTCGAGGCCGCCGAACGGGGCGCCGAGGTTCAGCGGCAGTGTCCAGAAGAGCACGAAACCGTGCGCGAATCCGGAGACATTCGCGGCGGTGAACGAGCCGACGGCCGCGGTGACCGCCCAGCCGGGGCGGAGGGGTGCGATCAGGCGGTACACCAGGATGAACACGGGGCTGAGCACGAGCCAGACGATCAGGAAGCTCAGGATCACCGACCAGACCGCCGTCCAGCCGCCCGCGTGCAGGCGGCGCGCGGGCGCATTGAGCGCGGCGAGCAGTGCAAGAACGAGCACCGGGCCGCACGCGAGCAGTGGGAGCACCAGGAGGCGTCCGCGCCAGCCGACGGCCGCGCCGCCCGGCTCGCCGGACAGTGACGCGAGGGCGCGGCGCAGGCCCTCGCCGTACAGGGTGGCCGGGACCAGCGCGACCAGGGTCAGCCACCAGCTCATCGACAATCCGGCGCCGAGCAGCACGCTCGCGCCCGCGGCCATGCGCTCGGGCATGGCAGCGATCACCGGTTCGGCCAGGTGCCGCACCCGGCCGGGGCCGGCGACGGCGGCGGCCAGGCGCAGTACCAGCAATGCCACCGGCACCACCGCGATCCCCGCGTAGAAGGTGATCGCGGCGGCGTGCAGGTTGAGGTCGCGGCCCCGGAAGAAGCGCGCGACGAGCCTGGCGAAGCGGACGATCACACCGGTGAGGTACCCCGTGGGGCGGTGGGCGGAACGGGCGACTGTTCGCGCTGTGCGTACGGGCGTGTCGCTGGTCGCGCTATGGCGTGTTCGACGCCGTTCGCGCGGCCAATGGCGTGTTCGACGCCGTTCCGGCCAACGGCGTGTTCGACGCCGTTCGCGCCACCTCGGCTGTTCGAACGTGCGCTTGTCGCTTTTCACGGGGGCGAACACTCCGGTGACGTGCTCACCGGTGTCGAGCGTGACTGCTCGCGCGGTGCGTACGTGCAATGCGGCGCACGTCGCGGTCCGCCCACCTCACTGTCCGCGCACGTCGCTATCCGTGCACGTCCGATCCGTGCACGACGCTATCCGTGCACCTCTCGCTTTCCGCGCACCTCTCGCTTTCCGCGCACCTCTCCCTTTCCGCGCACCTCGCTGTCCGCGCACCTCGCTGTCCTTTTCCTCGCACCTCGCTGTCCGCGGACACTCTGGTGACGAATCCGCTCGCGCGGCGAGCGAAACGGACGGTCGGCCGAGTCGAGCAACCGAGGGAACGCACGTTTGCGCAGCCGCCGCTGCGCAAACGTGTGCGTTTCCTCTTTTGCGCGAACGCTCACTCCGGTGACGTGCCCACCGGCGCGTCGAGTAGAACCGACAGCAACTCGCGCAGCAGGCCGATGCCGTCCTGGCTGAGCACCGACTCGGGGTGGAACTGCAGGCTCGCGAAGCTGCGGCCGCGCAGTGCGTGCACGTCACCGTTGGCGGGATCGCGGGCGACCTCGACCGGGCCGTACGCGGTGTCGAGCACCGGGCCGTACGCGGTGTCGAGCACCGGGCCGTCATGCGTGGCCGCGAACGTCGAGTAGAACCCGACCTTCGCTGGGCGGCCGAACAGGTCGATGTCGCGCTGCATGCCCTGATACGGCGAGGCCTTGCGCCGCAGCGGCAGGCCCAGCAGGCCGGCGGTGAGCTGGTGGCTCAGGCAGATCGCCAGCATGGGCCGGCCCGCTTCGAGCAGCCCGGACACGATGCCCCGCATGCGCGCGATCTTCGGGTCGTCCAGCTGCCGCGGGTCGCCCGGGCCAGGCCCGGGGATCACGAGGTCGAACTCTTCGACCGAGATTTGGGAGTCGTACCGTACGAGCGTCGTCGACAGCCCGAGCACCCGCAGTTGGTGCACGAGCATGCCGGTGAACGTGTCCTCGGCGTCGACGACGAGCGCGCGGCGGCCGGCGAGCGCCGGGTCCGCGGTGAGCCCGTCGCGAGCCTGCAACCAGAACGGCGCGAGCGTCGCATTGCGCGCGACGAGCGCGGCCTGCACCTCGGGATCGGCGGCCAACCGCGCCTCGGACACCTCCGCGCCCTCGTTCTTGTTCGTTGTGTGCGCGTCTGCCGTGCATATGGACACGAACTCGTGTGCGGTTGGCGCTGCCGTGGCAGTCGCGGCGGCTGCGGTGTGCGCGGGGGCGTGGTTGGGGCCGAGGCCTAGCGCTCGCAGTACGGCTGCTGCTTTGGTGTGTGTCTCCAGGACCTCGCCGTCCGGCGTTGAGTGGCGCACCAGCGTGGCTCCGACCGGGACGCGGAGGCGGCCGGCGGCGTCGATGTCGGCGGTGCGGATGAGGATCGGCGCGTCCAGCGTCTGGCGGCCCTGCGCGTCGCGGCCGACCAGGGCCAGCACCGCGCCGTAGTACCCGCGGCCGCGGCGCTCGTGGCGTGCGACCACTCGGCAGGCGTTCTCGATCGGGCTGCCGACCACGGTCGGGGCGAACATCGTTTCGCGCAGTACCTCGCGCACGTCGCGGGAGCCGCGGCCCGCCAGCATGTACTCGGTGTGGACGAGGTGGGTCATCTCCTTGAGGTACGGGCCGATGACCTGGCCACCGAGGTCGGCGACGGTCGCCATCATCTTGAGCTCTTCATCGAGCACCATCGACAGCTCGTCGATCTCCTTGCGGTCGGCGAGGAACTCGAGCACCGCGGGCTTGGACGGGGCGCCGCGCAGGGTGCCGCTGATCGGGTTCATCATCACGAGTCCGTCGTCCACGCTGACGTGGCGCTCGGGGGTGGCGCCGACGAGCGTTCGCTCACCGGTGTGCACGACAAACGTCCAGTAAGCGCCACGTTCGCGCGTCAAAAGCCGGCGGAATACGGTCAGGGCGGCCGCGACCGGGTCGCCTTGGAGGTCGGCCTCGAACACGCGGTGGATGACGAAGTTCGAGCCCTCGCCGCGGCCGATCTCCTCGCGCAGGACCGTGTCCACGATGGACGCGTACTCCTCGTCGCCGACGTCGAAGCCGGCGTTCGCGAGCTCGATCGGCGTGTCGGGCAGATGCGCCAGGAGGTCGGCCACCGGCAGCTCGCGGCGTGAGGCAATGCGCAGCACGGACAATGGCGTGCCGTCGTCGACGCAATCGAAGCCGCGCTCGCGGACCTGACGGAACGGCACGAGCGCGAGGCACTCGTCGGGGATGTCGGCGAGGGTGTCCACGGTCGAAATCGGGCCGGTGAGTACTTCGACGGCGTCACGGCCCTCGCGGCGGAGCAGGGCGAACGGGGCTGCCGGGTCGAGCAGGCCGGCGAACGACGCGGACTGATCGAATGCGGCGGCTTCATCGGGCGAACGGTGCTGATCGAACGAGGCGGGCTGATCGAATGGCTGCGCCCGCCGCGTGTCCTGGTCGAGTGGTGTGGCCGGTTCGAGCGGCGCGGTGTTCGGTGGGGTCTCGACCGGCGACTGCGCGGACTGCGCGATGGGGTCGAGCGACGCGGCCGGGTTGTGCGGTGCGTTCGGGTCGAGCATGGCGTTCCCTTCAGGCTCGGGTGGCCACCTGCGGAGGCGGCACCCGGCTCTTCCGGGAAAGCAAAACGGCCGCCTCGTGGGCGGCCGCGAAAGTGTCACGCGGGAGTGGGCCGCCTCGTCAGGCGGGCCACCAGCTGTTCATTCGCGCGGTCACGTGCAAGAGCGTAAAGGGACGATGCCCGTCTGCGCCAGCACTTCGGGTGGGCATATCCAAGGATTTCGTGCGTCGCCTGTTGAGCGAACGTTCAAGGGGACGGGTCACGCCGCTCGCTCAGCAGTCGTGTGCCGTGAACACTCAGCCTGGCCTGAACCGCGCCATCGAGGTCAATGCCGACCGAGCGCGCGGCCATGATGTCGCTTGTTGAGCGAACGGCGAGGAACGGCTCACGCCCCGCGCGCTGGGTGGGTTGCCGGTCCGGAACCGCACAGGCGGTCTTCAACGGTGGCGGCGCCGACGTCCTCACGGACGACCCGGCCCTGGTGCGCCCGGGCTCGGCGTGGCGCGACCGGCCGGCATGCGCGCCCGTCGTTGTACGAGCGCGCATGCCCGGGTGTCACTTGTTGAGCGAGCCCATCTCCGCGTACCGGTCCCCCGCCACGTCGCGACCGATGGAGAGTTTCTCGATGGCCGCCAGGTCGTCGGCGGTGAGCTGGACGTCCAGGGCGGCAACGTTCTGCTCGAGGTACGAACGACGCTTGGTGCCCGGGATCGGCACGACGTCGTTGCCCTGCGCCAGCACCCAGGCGAGGGCCAGCTGGGCCGGGGTCGCGCCCTTGGCCTCCGCCATCTGCTTGACCTCGGCGACGAGGTCGATGTTCTTCTGGAAGTTCTCGCCCTGGAAGCGCGGGTTGGTCGCGCGGAAGTCGTCCGCGCCGAACTGGTCCGGGCTGGTGATCTCGCCGCTGAGGAAGCCGCGGCCGAGCGGGCTGTAGGCGACCAGGCCGATGCCGAGCTCGCGGAACAGCGGGATGATCGTGTCCTCGGGGTCGCGGCTCCAGAGGGAGTACTCGTACTGTCCGGCCGTGATCGGGTGCACGGCGTGCGCGCGGCGGACACTCTCCGGTGACGCTTCCGAGATGCCGAGGTGGCGCACCTTGCCCGCGGCGACCGCCTCGGCCAGCGCGCCCCACGTCTCCTCGACGGGCACGCTCGGGTCGACGCGGTGCTGGTAGTACAGGTCGATGTGGTCCACGCCGAGGCGCTGCAGCGACGCGTCGACGGCCCGCCGGATGTACTCCGGGCTGCCGTTGATGCGCCGCGTCCCGCCCTCGCGCTGGATGCCGAACTTGGTGGCGAGCACGACCTCGTCCCGCCGACCGGCGATGGCGCGCCCGACGAGCTGTTCGTTCGTGAACGGACCGTACATGTCGGCCGTGTCGAGCAGCGACACGCCGAGGTCGAGCGCGCGGTGGATGGTGGCGATGGACTCGGCGTCGTCGCCGGGCCCGTAGAACTCGCTCATCCCCATGCAGCCGAGGCCGAGCGCGGACGTGGTCAGTGCACCGAGGTTTCGCGTTTGCATGCCACCAACGTTCCCCCTTAGAGCGCGCTCTAAGTCAAATAGACTGGGGATTGTGGAGCCGGGTTACACGATCGCTGAAGTGTCCGAACGCACAGGATTAAGTGCACATACGCTGCGGTACTACGAGCGCGCCGGACTGCTCGATCCGCCCGATCGCGGCACGAACGGACACCGCCGATACTCCGACGTCGACCTCGGCATGCTGCGCATTCTCACCCGGCTCAAGGCGACGGGGATGTCGATCGCGGAGATGCGGCGGTATGCGGAGCTGTGCCGTGTCGGGCCGGACACGTTCGACTCGCGGCGGGTGTTGCTGGAGAAGCACCGGCAGCAGGTGCTCGACCGGATCGCCGCTTTGCAGACCGACCTCGAGCTGATCGAATCCAAGATCAAGTTCTACGCCGAGGGTGATACGCGCGATCTGGCCAGGCCGTAGAGACAGACCAGGGCCGCGATCACCATCGGGGTGCCGTCGCGGATCAGGCCGTCCACGCCTAGGAGGAGGTAGCAGAGCGTGGGCTGCACCAGTAGTACGAATGCGGAAATCAGGGCAAGGAGCAGCCGGGCCCAACCGTGGCCGAAGAGGGTCACGAAGCTGATGATGCCCGCCACCAGGCCGATCACCAGGCCCAGCACGAACCAGGACACCACCAGCGGCACCGAGATCTCCGGCCGCAGGCGCGGAGTGTCGAACAGCGTTCCGAGCGCGACCGCGCACGGAACGAACATGAGCGCGGAGTACGACAGGGCGGCGACGCGCGCGGTCAGCACCCACGGGGGCACCACGCGGCGCGGCTTGCGCCTGGTCAGGTGCTCGTCGATCGCGGGTGAGCGGAACAGCTGCCACACCACGACCGAGCACAGTGCCAGGACGACGACGAGGCCGGCCACGACCGGCAGCCTCGGCAGGAAGTCGCCCTCCTTCGGCTGGACCAGCCGTGCCGAGGCGAACACCGTGGTCACGGCCAGGATCAGGCCGAGCGGGCGGGCGGTCAGGCGGCCGTACCGCACCTCGCGCATCAGGAACAGGAAGCCGATTGCGCGCAGAACCGCCCAGAATGTGCGTACGCCGAGACCGAAGCCTGCTTCCGCCGAGTACTGCAGGTTGATCACGTCCACGGCGACGGTCGCGATGGCAGTGAGCAGCAGCAGCCGTCGCAGGCGCCGACTCGCCGGCGTGGGCGGGGGTGGCCGCTCGAACCGTACGAGATCGGCGAATGAGCGTCCGCCGCCGTTCATGGAACCGCACGCTAGCAGTCGGCGCAGCCGGCCGCTCGTCGACGTGGACGGCCGGCGCCTTGTTGACGAAGGCGGCCTGCTCCTTGTCGCAGGGACGGCGAGGCCCTTGTTGGCGGAGTCGGCCCGCGCCCTTTGGCGGAGACGGCCGGGCCGGTCGGACCGGCGCGTGATGAGCGAACGAGCGGCCGGTCCTGTTCGTGTCGAGGCCGGGCGCGCGTGTTTGGCGGGTTGACCGCTCGGACGGTACTTAATGTGCGAATGAGCAGGCGGTGCCGTTCAGGGAACCGCACGCTTGTGCGCGGTACGCGGCATATCGTGAGGACATGCTCGAGCACCTGCGCATCCTGGTCGTCGACGACGAGCCGGATCTGTGCGAGATCGTGCGCAGAGTGCTTTCGCGGGCGGGAGCCGAGGTGCTCACCGCGTCCGGGCTGGCCGGGGCCGAGCGGGTGCTGGCCGAGTATCCCAAGGGCATTGACCTGGCCATCACGGACCTGAAGCTCAATGACGGCTCCGGGGTTCAGGTGGCCGAGGCCGTGCGGGGCAGCAGTCCTGATGCGCTCATCATGTACATGTCCGGGCTGCCGTATTTCGATGCCGCCGTCATCGAGCTCGGGGAGGACGCGTCGGTGATTGCCAAGCCGTTCCGGGCCACCGAACTGGTGGACACCGTGCAGAGTGCGCTTGTCAGGGCTGGAAGGGTTGCACCCGAGGCTTGATCGGCGGCTTTGGTGGCGCTGGCAAACGCCAGGGCGGGCTGCGCGGCGCTCGTGCTGGAGCGGTCCCAGCGAAGGCCCAGCGGGCTGCGCGGCCGGCACATGCTGGAGCAGTCCCAGCGAAGGCCCAGCGGGCTGCACGGCCGGCACATGCTGGAGCAGTCCCAGCGAAGGCCCAGCGGGCTGCACGGCCGGCACATGCTGGTGCGATTCCAGCGAAGGCCGAGCGGACTGCGGGGCCCAAGCCGCGCACCATCGCGTCCCGCAGAGACGCAGAAGCGACGTGTTCGTGGTTGTCAGCAGGGGCAGCGTGCGCGAACGGGCGGGCCACGACTTCACGACACGCTAATCGGGGCTTGGCGAAGCGAAGCGCGTTCGGCCATTGAAAGGCGCAACGTCAGCAGGCAAGGCGCGCGGTGTCATGGTGTTGGCGGACCGAGCTGGGTCGTCCATGGTTAGCTGCCTCGGCCGCCTGGGTCGGGTGTCCGCGTCGCCGACGGCGGTGTCCCCGGACGAGGGTGAGCCCGCAGGCGACGGGATGCCATTGCGGCTTCTGTGGTTCGCTCGCGCTTACATAGGCCGGGGGCGAGCCGTGGCGCCGAATCGGGCGACAGGGCGCAAACGACGCTCATCGAGGGCGGAAGGGGCGCGGTTGAACGTTAACGGGCAGGGCTGTGGGGGCATAGGGACCCTGGAGGTGGCGCTCGATGGCTGACGACGAATCTACTGCTGACGACCCCGTGTCGGGTGGTCCCGACCGTCCCACCGAGCTCAGTAAGCGCTCGTGGTTCGAAGTGCTCAAACGGACAATCAAAGAGTTCAACAACGATAACCTGAGCGATTGGGCCGCCGCGCTCACGTACTACGGTGTGCTGTCCATTTTCCCGGGCATTCTGGTGCTCCTGTCGCTTTCCGGGCTGCTGCTGACGGACACGACACAGTCGGCCGTGCTCCAGAACGTGCAGCATCTGTTCCCCGGCTCGATCGCCGGGCCGATGACCGACGCGATCAGCGAGCTGAAGCGGGGCTCGCACGTGGCCGGGCTGTTCGCGATCGTCGGTCTGTTCGGCGCGTTGTGGACGGCGTCGGGGTACGTCGGCGCGTTCATGCGCGCGGCGAACGCCATCTATGACGTGCCCGAGGGCCGGCCCATCTGGAAGGTGCTGCCCATCCGCCTCGGCATCACCGTCGGGGTCGGCATGCTCATCGCGCTCGCCGCGCTGAGCGTGGTGTTCACCGGGCGCTTCGCCGAGGAGGCGGGCGGCTGGGTCGGGCTGTCGAAGGAGTCGGTGCAGATCTTCGACATCGCCAAGTGGCCCGCGCTGCTCCTGGTGGTGATGCTGATCCTGGCCATCCTGTACTGGGCCTCGCCGAACGCCCGCCACCACGGCTTCCGCTGGATCACGCCGGGCGGTGCGCTGGCCGTCTTCATCTGGCTGGTCGCCTCGGGTGGGTTCGCGATCTACGTGTCGAACTTCGGGTCGTACAACAAGACGTACGGCACCCTGGGCGGCATCATCGCCTTCCTCGTGTGGCTCTGGATCTCGAACATCGCCATCCTGCTCGGTGCCGAGTTCGACGCGGAGCTGGAGCGGGAGCGGGCGATCGAGGCGGGGCTGGAGCCGGCGGAGGAGCCCTATGTGCCGCTGCGCGATGACCGGAACGTCAACAAGGACCATGAGATAGGGCTGGGCTGATCACTGGTGGCTGTTCGAGTCGGGTGCTGTTGTGCCCGACTCGGACAGCTTCGTGCATTCGGTGGTGTTCGTCGGCGCCATAGACAAGGAGCGCGGGAAACGACGGCCGCCGGAGACACGAGTGCAGAAACGTGAGCAGGATCGACGTGGGCCGGATAGGCGTGAGCGGATAGGCGCGTCGGCAGGGCTCGAGCGGATAGGTCTCGAGCGGATAGGTAAAAGAGGGCTCGAGAGGACCGGCAAAAGGCGCGGCCGACGGGGTGCGACGGCACAACGCGCTGTCGAACGGGCAGAGGGGCGGCGCTGACCGCACGGTACAAGTGGCGCAATAAAGACTGCGAAAGCGACGGGCTGGCGGAACCGGGCGCGGGGTTCAGCGAGTTGACGGTGTCAGGGCCGCGCCGACCTGGTCTACCAGGCCGGACATCTCGAAGGCGACCTGCCCTACGTCGCAGCCGGGCTGGACCATCGCGGCCAGGCTCGCCAGCGTGTCGCCCTCGCCCAGGGCCATGACGAAGAGCAGACTCCGACCCATTTCTACGATCGTTCGCACAACCGGGCCGGCCTCGGTGCAGGCGGACAGGCCCTGCGCCAGGGAGACGACGCCCGCGACCATGGCGGCCAGCTGGTCGGCGCGCTCCGGCGGCAGCTCGTTCGACGCCGCGACGAGCAGGCCGTCGCCCGACACGGCGACGGTGTGGCGCACGCCGGTGACGCGTTGCGTGAAGCCGCTCAGCAGCCAGTCCAGCCCCGTGGTCGGTGTCATGCCGAAGATCGTCCTTCCGTGGTCGCGTGCTGGTAGCCGGTCATGAGTTCCTTGGCGGCGCCGGGTTCGAGGTCCACCGTAGGGCCGTCCGGGGTGTGCACGGGACCGGGTACGACGGGGACGAGGGTCGAGCGCGGGTGCGGTACGTCCACGGGCTCGCCGCCGGGAAGCACCTGTCCGCGCTCGAACGGCCGCGGCGGGAGCCGGCGCGCGACGGGCGGGTCGGCGGCCGGGGCAGGCGCGTCCAGGACCAGCGTGGCGGGTAGTTGCACGATCGCGCGCAAACCGTGTCCGGATGGGGGCGGGCGCAGCGTGACGGTGAGGCCGTGGCGGGCGGCAAGGCGGGCGGCGACCGCGAGGCCGGTGCGGTGGGCCTCGGCGGCGTCCAGCGGCGGCGGGGCGGCGAGGCGCGCGTTGAGCTCGGCGAGGCGCTGCCGGTCGAGGCCGGGGCCGCGGTCGGCGACCTCCACGACCGCGCCCGCGCCCTCGCGGCGGCCCTCGACCAGCACCGGGCGGTCGGGCGGGCCGTAGCGGGTGGCGTTGTCGAACAGCTCGGCGAGCACGTGCACGACGTCGTCGACGGCGTCGGGGGCCACGTGGACGTCGGGGGCGATCATCGAGTACTCGATGCGCGGGTAGTCCTCGATCCGCGACTGGGCGGCGCGCAGCAGGTTCAGCAGGCTCACCGGGTCGCGGCGGCCCACGCCGGTGTCGGCGCCGGCGAGCACGAGCAGGCGCTGGTTGTCGTGGCGGATCCGCGTGGCCAGGTGGTCCAGGGCGAAGAGCTGGCCCAGGCGGTCCGGGTCGGCCTCGTCACGCTCGGCCGCGTCGAGATGGTGCACGAGCTCGTCGGCGAGCCGCTGACTGCGCCGGGCCAGGCCGATGACCGCGGCGGAGGTGCCGGCGCGCAGGGCGGCCTGTTCCGCCACGGCCCGGGCGGCCTCCTGCCGTACGACCTGGAACTCCTCGGGATCGAGCGGCGGTGACGATCGCGGGCGGGGCGTGCGGGCGGCCCGGGCTGTGCGAACGGCCAGCGCGATCGAGCCGGCCGCGACCGCGAGCACCGCGGCGAGGCCAAGGATGAGCGTTCGGTTCTGCTCGTTGCGTGCAGAGTCGGCGAGGCGGGACTCGTCGGTGCCCGCGTACGCGGTCAGGTCCGTGAGCGCGTCCAGTGCCGGCTGCGGGTCGCCGGCCAGGCCGTTGGGCACGTGGGCGAGGCGGTCGCGCCAGGCCGCGGGCGCGGTCTCGGCGAAGCGGCGCAGGGCGTCGAGGTGGGCGGCCCGGTGCGCGGCGAGGTTCTCGTGCCAGGCCTGGGTGTCGGCGCCGCGGCGTTCGAGCAGTTGAATCTGCGCGAGTTGTTCGCGGGCGACGGCGAGCCAGCCAGAAGCGCGCATCGCGGCGTGCACGGGCGCCGGGGTGGCCGCGTGCGGCAGATCCTGCCGGAGCGCCACGAACTCGCTGATCATTTGGGTGTACTGCATGAGAAAGTCGCCCGCCGCGACCTCCTGCGATGCCGCGGCCACCCGGTTGCGCAGGTCCGCGAGCCCGTCGGGCCCGGCCGGCAGCACTGCGTCGGTGGCCGCGACCTGCGCGTTGTACGCGGCGCGGGCCTGTTCGGAGCCGGTGAGCAGCAGGCTCAGCGCGGCCAGGCGCTCCTTGGACAGCTCGGTCGCGGCTCGGTCGGCGGCCACGCCGGCGGTGACGGTCACGCGTGGGTCGTCCATCCGCCCGCTCGGCCCGGTGTAGAGGTATGCGGCCACGCCCGCGGCGGCCAGCAGGCCGAGCAGGGGCAGGAGCAGCACGGTCGCCAGGCGCGGCCCCGCGGGGCGCCCGGCGGGAGCAGCATCGACCAGCACCGCTACCCCCTGCCATAGTCCGGTTACTTATGCGTACCATCCCTAGCACTCGGTACGGAAGAGATGACTTTGAGTGAACGCCGGGTTTGCCCTCATTCACGGGAAAGGCGACACACTTAAGCAAGAAGAAAGGCAAAGTTGAGGCGTCCTCGCGCCACGCCGCTTGAGGCCTGATCAGCGGCTCACTAGATTCCCTAACGTGCCAGAGCGGCTCTTCCCGGACGACGAGCCGGGCGACGCGCCCAAGAAGGTCAAGGGCGCGTTCTTCTCCGACTTCACGGGCGAGTTCCCGGTGCCCCGGATCCTGCAGCGGAAGCCGGACGAGCAGGCGGCGGGCGACGCGCCGAGGCGGAAGGCCGGCGGCCCCGCGCCCGCGTGGATGCGCACCGGACGGCCCGCCCTGCACGAGCTGACCCGCAACCGGCGCCAGGCGCTCATGGCGCTCGGCGGCGGCGCCATCGCGCTCGGGGCGCTCGGCACCGGGGCCGCGGCCGTGTTCGGCCATGCCCCCGCCGACCCTGACGACTTCGTCAAGACCGGCAGCGGCGGCGGCAACGTCTCGCCCCGCGACGCGGGCTCGTTCTCCAACCGCGACGCGAGCTACACAAGCGGACAGGGCGATCTGAACGACCTCGGCGCGTCGGGCATCGCCGACACGCCGTCGGCCGCCGCCGTCGCCGCGATGCGGGCCACGCCGCGCTTCCCGACCCCGCTGAACCGGGACCCGGTGCTGCACCTGCTGCGCCGCGCCACCTTCGGCCCGACCCTGGGCGACGTGGCGCTGGTCAAGCAGATCGGCATCGACGCCTGGATCGACCAGCAGCTGGAGCCGGACAAGATCGACGACCCGGTCGCCGACGCCGCGCTCAAGGCCGTGCCGACCGCGACCATGACCACGGCGGAGATCCGCTCGACGGTCAAGGACGGCGACAACAAGCCGATGATGGAGCTCACGCGGGCCGTCATCGCGCGGCAGATGTGGAGCAGCCGCCAGCTGCTCGAGGTGATGGTCGACTTCTGGAACAACCACCTCAACGTCACGAGCCCGTTCGACGGCGGCTGGGACGTGCGCGGACCCTACGACACCGGTGTGATCCGCAAGCACGCGCTGGGCAAGTTCTCCGACATGCTCATCGCGTCGGCCCGGGATCCGGCGATGATGCGGTACCTCGAC
The DNA here is from genome assembly GCF_040300725.1 of Dactylosporangium sp. NPDC000244. NCBI lineage: Bacteria > Bacillati > Actinomycetota > Actinomycetes > Micromonosporales > Micromonosporaceae > Dactylosporangium > Dactylosporangium sp. NPDC000244. Next base: position 221,146 of record NZ_JBEPEH010000017.1, on the reverse strand, counting down.
AACACCTCCTCGGACAAGCGCAACGTCAACGAGAACTACGGCCGGGAACTGCTCGAGCTGCACACCGTCGGCATCGACGGCGGGTACAACGAGAAGGACGTGCGCAACTCGGCCTACCTCATGACCGGGCGCACCGCCACGCGGGACGGCACGTTCAAGTACGACGGAAACAAGCACTGGACCGGGGCGGTGAAGGTGCTGGGGTTCCAGCACGCCAACAAGTCCGCCAAGGACGGGCTCGCGGTCGGGGACGCCTACCTGTTGTACCTGGCGACACACCCGTCGACGGCGCGGTACGTGGCGCGCAAGCTGTGTGTGCGGTTTGTGTGCGACACGCCGCCGCAGGGGCTGGTGGATCGGCTGGCGAAGACGTACCAGGAGAGCGGCTCGGCCATCGTGCCGGTGCTGAAGGTGCTGTTCCAGTCGCTGGAGTTCTGGATCGCGACCGGGCTCAAGACGCGCCGCCCGCTCGAGAACTTCATCGCCACGGGGCGTGTCGTCGGTACCACTCCGGGCTCGGACACCGCCAAGGCCCTCGATGACCTCTACAACTTCACCAACAAGCTCGGGCAGCCGCCGCTGGGCTGGGGGCCGCCGGACGGGTATCCGGACGTGGCCACGGCGTGGAGCTCGGCCGCGGGCATGCTGGAGACGTGGAACGCGCATCGCGCGTTCGTGCAGCAGCAGTGGAAGGGTCTGAACAACCCGAAGGCGGACAGTCTTGTCGCGCAGCCGGCGGCGACGCTCGGGACGTATCTCGATGTGCTCGCGAACCGGCTCGTGTTCCAGCCGATGCAGGCGGGCGAGAAGGACGCGCTCATCAAGTTTCTCGGGTCCAAGGCCGATGCCCGGATCACGGACAACAACCTCGGCGGCAAGTTGCCCCTGCTTGCGCCGTTGATTCTCGACTCCGTCTACCACGCGCTGCGGTGAGGCCCATGAGCTCTTTTCCTGACGGCTCCGCTTCCGACGGATTTGCTTTGGACGGCTCCGCTTCGGACGGCTCCGCTCCGGAGGGTTTCGCTTCGGAGGGTTTCGCTTCGGGCTCGGGGGCCGGCGGTTCGTCTCGTGGTCGCTCGGTGCGCGAACGCTCACCTGGTGATGGCGCTTCGCGCGATCGCGGGTCTTCTGCGCGTTTGCCGCACGAACGCTCACTTGAGGATGGCGCTTCGCGCGATCGCGCGTTTTCTGAGCGTTCGCCGCACGAACGCTCGGCTTGGGACGGCTCGCCGCACGATCGTTCCCTGCACGATCGTTCCCTGCACGATCGTGCAGGGAACGATCGCTCACTGTCCGATCGCTCAGTGCCTGATGGTGAGCGGCGGCCGAAGAGCCTTGAAGAGCTACATCGTCATGGGCCGAACCTGTGCGAGGCGGCCATTCGTGTGCACGCCGAGAAGGTCACCGACGAGCTCGCGGCCGAGCGCGACAAGTGGAGCAAGGGCTTCACGCGCCGCCGGCTCGTGCAGGGCGCCGGTTTCGTCGGCGTGGCCGCGCTCGGCACGCAGCTGGTGACCAGCCGGGTGTCGTTCGCCGCGCCCGAGGACAACAAGAACACGCTCATCGTCATCTTCCTGCGCGGCGGCATGGACGGCCTGTCGGTCGTGGCGCCCGGCGATGATGCCAACTACCGGCAGATGCGGCCGAACATCGCGGTGCCGATGGCCTCGATGAAGGCGGCCGGGCGCGGGTTCGGGCTCAATCCGGCGATGACCTCGCTGTATCCCCTCTGGGACGCCGGAAAGATGGCGGCGGTCCACGCGGTCGCCTCGCCGGACGCCTCCCGCAGCCACTTCCAGGCCCAGGACGCGCTCGAGCGCGGGGCCGCCTCGGTCGCGGTCCGCACCGGCTGGCTCGACCGCGTGCTCGCGCAGATGGGTCCGGGCACCACGTTCCGCGCGATCGCGCAGGGTTCGGCGCTGCCTCGCTCACTCGTCGGCGGCGAGCAGGCGATCGTGCTCAACGGCATGCGCGACTTCCGCATCGACAACGACAACATGCGCACGCAGACGATGGACGCGCTCAAGACGCTGTACACCGGGCTGGACCATCCGCTGGCGGGGACGGCGGGCTCGACGCTGCAGGCGATCTCGACCGCGCAGAAGCTCGCGAACACGCAGTACCGGCCGGCGGAAGGTGTCCAGTACCCCGGCGGCGGCCTGGCCGACCGTCTGCGCGACATCGCTCAGCTGCTCAAGGCGGGCGTCGGCCTGCGCATCGCGGCACTCGACGTCGGCGGCTGGGACATGCACACCAACCTGGGCCGCGTCGACGGCGGGGACATGAAGAACTCGCTGACGAACATGTCCGACGCGATCGGCGCGTTCTGCACCGACATCGGGCCGCTGCTGGACAACACGACCATCATCACGATGAGCGAGTTCGGCCGGCGCGTGCAGGAGAACGGCAACGTGGGCGTCGACCACGGACACGGCAACGCGATGCTGCTCTTCGGCGGCGGTCTCAACGGCGGCAAGGTCCACGGCAACTGGCCGGGCCTGTCCCCGTCATCGCTGGACCAGGGCGACGTGGCCGGCGCGAACGACTATCGCGACATCCTCGCCGAGATGCTGAAGAAGCGCTTCGGCGTCGGCGACTCGGCGGCCATCTTCCCGAACCACGACTTCAAGCAGCTGGGCGTCTTCAAGGGCTGAGTTCAAGGCTCGCCGCGAGTGCGAGTGCGAGTGCGAGTGCGAGTGCGAGGCGCGCCGCCACGTCCCCGGCGCCTGGGACCTCGCCCCCACCCTCGTCGCCGGCGGCGTCGACCTGCCCTGGCTCGCGGTGTGCGCGGTGTGCATGCGCGCGGAAGTGTTGGGCTCAGGAGCGAGTCGTCATTGTGAGCGCTCTGGTCCGACACGCGCCGGCCGGGCGCGGGCCCGGCCGGTGGCGGTTGCGGGCCCGGCCGGTGGCGGTTGCGGGCCGGGCTCAGAGGCTGAAGACGGAGCCGGTGGTCGTGCTCAGCGTGCAGGCGTTGCTGAAGGTGTGGGTGTAGGCGACCTTGCGGCCCTTCCACGTGCCGTTCGCGGTCACCGTCACCGGGTCCCACAGCATCATGCACATGCTGCCGTCGCTCTGGAGCTTGTCGATCCGGCCACCGACCTTCGCGAGCTGCTGGCAGGCGTTGCGGGCCTGGCGGTGGCTGCCCCCGGCGGGCTGGCAGGTCAGCGACGCGCGGCGCTGTGCGGGCTTGGTCGATTCGCCCTTGGCCACGGTCAGCACCAGACGGATCGTTTTCGCGTTCTGCGCTTCGGGGGCCGCGAGCGCGCTTCCGGGCGCCGCCGCCTCTCCCGCGCCGACCGACGCCAGCAGCACCGCCGCTGACGCAACCACCCGTGCTACCCGCATTCGTGACCCCCGTTGCACCTTGCCTGGTGCGCAGAGCCTACGCCTTTTGGTCCGACGTTTCGGGAAAATCGGATTTAGCGGTATTTGAGTCACGCGGGTGAGGGATTGCGCGTTCGTGCGTGCGTTTGTGCCGCGCAAGGCAACACGGCGGCCGCGCAAGGCAACACGGCGGCCGCGCAAGGCAACAGGGCGGCCGCGCAAGGCAGACGGTGCTGTGCGGGCGACCTGGCGAACCCGCGGCGGCTCGCGGCGGTCCGCGGTCGCCGGTTGCGTGGTCTTGCGCTTCGGCAGGGTGTCAGGCCGGCATCCGGGGGCCACTCCGTCGTTGGTGCGACATTTTCATCTGTCTCGTTCCCATGGATCGACGTGCGGGACTAGGGTGCTGAATGTTGGAGGTTGCCCCGTGCCGATGGAAGCGCAGGCCCAGAAGCTCGTCGCCGGTTTGGTCCGGGTTGCTGTCATGGCGCCCGTTGACGGACCCGAGCCCGCGCACGGGTTGCCGCCCGCTCATCGGCAGGTGATGCTGCTGCTCGGGCGGCGCGATCGGGAGTACCGGCTGTCCGACCTCGCCGGGGATCTCGGTGCCACCGTGGCCGCCACGATGGCGTTGCTCTCGCCGCTCATCGCCGACGGGCTGGTCGAGATGCGGCCCGCACCCTCGTACGCGGCGCGGGACATGCGCGTGGCCGCCACCGATCGGGGGCTGTCCACCACGCCGGCGCCGGCCAACTGGGCCGATCAACTGCTGGGCGAGGTCGAGGGGTTGAGCGACGGCCAGCAGGCGCGGCTGCTGCGCATGGTCACGGCGAAGATCGGGCTGCTGCAGCAGCAGGGCAGCATTCCCGTCACCCGGATGTGCCTGTCGTGCCGGTTCTTCGACGGGTATCGCCATCCCGGTACGCCTACGCCGCATCACTGCTGGTTCGTCGACGCTCCGTTCGGGTATCGCGAGCTGCGGCTGCACTGCCCGGACCACATCCCCGGCGAACCGCCGAAGCCGAAGTTCTGAGCCGCGCGGGGGCCGGCGCAGGTCGGCGCCGCGGATGAGCGCGACTCGAACACGCTGCGTGCGCGGTCACGCACGGCCACGGAGGAATTTGGCGGCCATCGACGCTCGCACCGGTGAACCTTGGCACGCCGCCCGCTGCGCACGACCCGAAGTGCTTTTATGCTGATCGCGTGACAAGCTGGGGTGCGCCATGAGTATGTCGGTGACGATCAACGTCGTGATGGACGGATCGACCGTACTCTCCGTCCGGGGCGAGATCGACCACAGCAACGCGGCCACGCTGCGTCAGGAGATCGTGTCGGCCGCGACCGACCGGCGGCCGAGCTCGCTGCGTTTGGATCTGGGCCTGGTGACGTTCCTGGACTCGGCGGCCGTCGGGGCCCTCGTCGCGGCGCAGCGGGAGGCCGGGGCCGAGGGCGTGCGCGTGGTGGTGTGGCGGGCCAGTCCGTTCGTGCACCGGCAGCTGCGCATCGCGGGTGTTCACGAGATGCTGGGTGCCCCGGCGGAGCCGGACAGCGACCACATCGTCTTCTGAGCGAAGCAGAAGACAACAGCGCCAGGACCGAGGCGCAAAAGAAAGCGTCAGGCGTTCGAAGTGTCCGAGGCGGACGACGGAGCCGGGACGGACGCGGTCTGCGACGGGACCTCGTAGCGCTTCGGCGCCGGCCGCACGTCGTCGTGCGGAAACACCCAGACCCGGTAGGCCCACAGGCGGAACACCATGGCCACGGCCACGCCGATGACCATGCCGAAGACGAAGTCCGAGACCTCTTCGACCGCCGAGCTCACGTTCGGCGTGTGCAGACCGAAGATGTACTGCGCCACCCACAGCGGCGCCGAGTTGAGCGCCACGCCGATGCCGTTCACCACGGTGTACAGCAGCATCTCGTGGTGCCGCCGCCGGCCGCCGCGCGTGCGGAACGACCATTCGCGGTTGAGGAAATACGAGACCACCGTCGCGATGACATTGGCGATCGTCAGTGCGGTGACCGGCTTGTGCTCCATCACCGTCAGCCGCAGCCCGTAGTTGAGGACCAGGCTGACCACGTAGCAGAAGCCGCCGACGATGATGAACTTCACCGTCTCGCGCCGCTTGCGCAGCAGCGAGGCCACTTGCTCCGGCAGCAGATTGAGGGTCCGGTCTGTAAGCCGCATCGCCGCGACTATACCCGGCGAACCTTGCGTTACGCGCACCGCCGGGTCGGAAACTATCCGCGACCGGCCGTGCACGCTGACGTGGCGGGCGTGATCGAGACCGCCTCGTCGACGGGCCCGAGGACCACGCAGTAGGCCGCGGCGGGGTCGACGTCGCGCACCACGTACTCGGCGGTGCCGGGCGGGAGGGTGCCGAGGACGGCGGCGGGGCCGCCCGCGCGGGAGAGCGCGATCACCACGCTCACCGGCAGCGCGGCCCAGGTGACGGTCAGCTCCCGGCCGCCGTCCTCGATGCGCAGGCCGGCGACGGCGAACGGGGCGGTGGAGGAGGCGGCCGAGGTCGGCCCGGCCGCGAACGGGTCCGGCGGCCCCTCGTGGTGCCACACCAGCAGCCCCGCGAACACCGCCGCGAGCAGCACGACCAGGCATAACAGCGGCCACACCGACCGCAGCGACGACGGCTCCCGCGACGCCGGAGCCGGACGCGCGGGAGCCGGGCGCGCGGCAACCGGACGCGCGGGGGCCCGGCGCACCGGGGCGGGAGGCGTTGGGGCGGGAGGCGCGGGAGCGGGCACCACCGGGTCGACGACCATCGGCGGCGGGGGCATCGAGATGGGCGCCGAGGGCATGGGCGGCTCGACGGCGGCCAGCTCCCACTCCACGGCCTTCGTGAACGGGTGCCGGGTGCCGAGCCGCGCCCGGGCGGCCGCGTGCGCGAGCGTGAACAACCGGCGCGCCTGCAGCACGTCGCCGGTGGCGTACAGTAGCGCCGCCAGCTCCGCCGCGATGCGGATCGTGTCGAGGTCCTCCGCGCCGTACTCCCGCCGATGGATCACGTACGCGGCGTTGAGCAGGGCCAGGGCCGACGCGGTCTCGCCCCGGTCGCGCTGGAGCAGGGCCAGGTTGACCCGGGCCAGGCGCACGGCCCGGGCGGCCGGGTCCGGGCCGTCCTCGTCCACGCCGCTGTCGAGCACGCGGTGGTAGAGCCGCTCGGCCTCGTCCCACTCGTCGTAGTCGTGGCGGACGGCGGCCAGCACCGCGACCGCGTGCACCGTGCGCGGGTGCGTCTGACCGTAGCGCCGCTCGGCCTGGCTCGCGACCGCCTCGGCGAGGTCGTAGGCAGCGTCGAGCTCGCCGAGCTCGCGCAGCACCTCGGCCAGGAACCGGCGCGCGGTGAGCCGGTCGTCGTCGGACAGGCCGGGCTCGTCGAGCAGGCGCTGGACCTCGGTCCGGGCGCCCGGGAAGTCCCAGCCCACGATCAGTTGCCCGACGAGGTCGAGCCGCTCAGTGACATCGACAGTACTCACAGTATCCCTCCGCCCCGCAGAGCTTAGGGATACCGGTGACGCAACGCCAGCTTTCGATCACGGAAAGGGAGCCGGAACCGGGAACGGGAAGGCATCGGCTCCGGCAGCCTGCCACGTCGCTGCCGGAGCCGAGCCGTCCGCGTTACCGCGTCGAAAGCCGCGGGCGCCGCACACTGTGAAGGTCGGCCACCGCCGGGAACCCTTGAGGGATTCAGCCCAGCATTCGCTGGTAGAGCGCCAGATAGTCGTCCACCATGCGGTCGGCGGAGAAGCGCTCGAGCGCCCGGGCGCGCACCCGGGCCCGGTCCAGCTTCAGCGCGTCGTCGAGCACCCCGGCCGCCGCGGCGGCGTCCGCGGCCAGGTAGCCGGTGACCCCCTCGTCGACGATCTCGGGCATCGAGCCGAGCGGATAGGCGACGACCGGCGTACCGCACGCCATCGCCTCGACCACCGAGAGCCCGAACGGCTCGGCGAACCCGATCGGGTGCAGCAGCGCCGCGGCGGAGCCCAGGATGCCGGCCCGCTCGGCCGGCCCGACGTTGCCGCCGTAGACGATCTGCTCGCCGTCGACGTGCGGCAGCACCTCCTGCTCGTGGTACACCTCGTCATGGATCGGGCCGCAGATCAGCAGCCGGCGCCCGGTCGCGCGGGCGATCCGCACGGCCTCGGCGGTGCCCTTGTCCGGGTGGATGCGCCCGAAGGCCACCAGCGTCTCCCCCGGCGCGGGCTGGAACGAGAACTGGCGCACGTCGATGCCGTGATAGATCGTGGCGGCGTAGTCCAGCCCCGGCCCCCGGTCGGCGTCGGAGATCGAGACGAAGGCCGACCGCGCGCGCTGGTACGCGGGCAGGATCGCCGGCGAGCAGAAGCCGTGCACGGTGGTCAGCAGCCGGCTGCGGCAGAAGCCGCTCATCGCCAGCGGCAGCCAGTCGAGGTTGTTGTGCACCAGGTCGAACTCGCCGCTGCGCTCGAAGCAGCGGGCGATGTGGATGGCCTCCCAGACGCGCCCGTCGTAGCTCGAGTCCTCGTTGTACGGGCGCTGCACCACGCCGTCGAGGCGGGCGGTGGTGACGGAGTCGAGGCTCGCGAAGAGCGTGACGTCCACGCCGCGGGCGACCAGGCCCTCGGCGAGCAGCGAGACGACCTGCTCCCACGGTCCGTACGCCCGCGGGGGTGTGCGCCAGGCGATCGGCCCGAGGAGTGCCACCTTCATCGCCGCCCCCTACCCTCGCGCCCCCGCGCGAATCCTCACATCCGTGTCATCGGCTGCCGATAGGAACACAGCCGATGCCCCGTGACGAACATAACGGACAAAAGTCCCAACCGCAGGGAGAACGATGGCCGCCTGGCGCTGGTACGCGGGCCTCGGGCTCGGCGCCGCCGCCGTCGGCGGGTTCCTGCCGGTCATGGCGCGCCAGGGGCTCTACACGCTCATCGGGGTCGCGGCCGCCGTGGCCGTCACCGCCGGGATGCGCCGCTACCGCCCGGCCGAGCGGCGCAGCTGGAGACTCTTCGCCGCCACGCTGTGGTGCTCGGTGGGCGCCGCGGTGCTCTACGCGGTCCAGATCGCCCTCATGGGCCGGCTTACCTTCCCGGCCTGGAAGGACCTGCCGTTCCTCGGCTCCTATCTCCTCATGGCCCTGGGCACCCTCGGCTGGGTGCGGCCCGACCCGGCCCGCCCGCGCGCCGAGCGGTTCATCGACTCCGGGATCGTCGCGTCCGGGGTGGCCGCGCTGTCCTGGACGTTCGTCGTGCACCCGCTGGTCTTCGAGCGGCGCCTGGACGCCGCGCATCTGGCCAGCCACCTGACGTACATCACGATCGACCTGGTCCTCGTCGTGCTCGCCGCCCGCATGATCTTCACCGCGGCCGTGCGCAGCCCCGCGCACGCCCTGGTGTCGCTCGCGCTGGCCACGGTCATCGCCGGCGACGTGGTCTACTACACCGCCGTCGCCTGGACCGGCGGGACGAGCGGGGACAGCCTCTCGACGGTGCTCTATCTGTGCGCGTACACCCTCATCGGCACCGCCGCCCTGCACCCCTCGATGGCCGGGGCGGCCGGCCGGCCCGAGCGCGCGCAGCACGTCATCCCGCGCCATCGGGTCTACGTGTACTCCGTGCTGGCCCTCGTCGGCCCCACGGTCGCGATCACCATGCTGCTCGTCGCCCGGCCGCTGCCGTCGCGCTGGTGGGTGATCGTCCCGCTGGCCACCTCCGTGGTCACCTCGGTGCTGCTCATCGCCCGGCTCAGCCAGCTCGTGCGCTTCGCCAACCGCCGGGTGCTCGAGCTCGACGCCCACGCCGTCGCGCTCGGCGAGGCGCTGCGCGAACAGGACACCCTGCGGCAGCAACTCACGCACCGCGCGCTGCACGACGCGCTCACCGGCCTCGGCAACCGCGCGTTGCTGCAGGAGCGGCTCGAGCACGCGCTCACCCGCACCAGCGCCGCGCACGGCCTGCTGCTGCTGGACCTGGACGGCTTCAAGGACGTCAACGACTCGTACGGCCACCCGGCCGGCGACGCGCTGCTGATCGAGGTCGCGGCGCGCCTGGTCGGGATCGTGCGCGTGTCGGACACGCTGGCCCGCCTCGGCGGGGACGAGTTCGCCGTCCTCATGGAGGACGCCGACGCCGAGCGGGTCGCGGCGGCCGGGCGGCGGATCATCGACGAGCTCGGCCGGCCCGTCACCGTGCACGAGCGCGAGCTCACGGTCACCGCGAGCGTCGGGTCGCTGCTCTTCGCCGCGCCCGCGACCCCGTCGGAGGCGCTGCGCAACGCCGACCTGGCCCTGTACGCGGCCAAGGCGGCCGGCAAGAACCAGCTCACCGCGTACGAGGAGCGGCTGGCCAGCGAGCGCACCGAGCACCTGCGCATCGCCGCCGACCTGCGCCGGGCCATCGCGGCCGAGGAGTTCACGGTCAACTACCAGCCGGTGGTGGACCTCGCGACCGGGCGGGTGACCGCGGTCGAGGCGCTGCTGCGCTGGAACCGCGACGGCGTGGCGGTGCCGCCGCTGGACTTCATCCCGGTCGCCGAGCAGTACGGCCTGATCGTGCCCATCGGCGCCTGGGTGCTGCGGCGGGCGTGCCGGGACGTGCGCACGTGGTACGAGCGCTTCGGCATCGCGGTCACCGTGAACGTCTCCGGCCGCCAGCTGCGCGAGGCGGGCTTCGCGCAGACCGTGATCGGGGCGCTACGCGACGCCGGGCTGCCCGGGGCGGCGCTGATCATGGAGATCACCGAGACCGTGCTGGTGAGCGCCGGGGCGAGCGGGTCCGGGGCCGACGACGTGACGGCGCTGCTCACCCGGCTGCGGGCCGAGGGCGTGCGCGTCGCCGTGGACGACTTCGGGACCGGGTACTCCTCGCTCGCCTACCTGCGCCACCTGCCCGTCGACATCCTCAAGATCGACCGCGCGTTCACGCCCGGCGGCGGGATGGCCGAGGAGCTCGCGTTCACCCGCGCGATCGTCGAGCTCGGCAACAGCCTGCGGCTGTCCTCCATCGCCGAGGCGGTCGAGACGCCGGAGCAGGCCGAGCGCCTGCGCCAGCTGGACTGCCCGCAGGCGCAGGGCTTCCACTTCTCCCGCCCGCTGCCGGCCGCCGACCTCGACGAGGTGCTCACCGCCTCGGGCGGGGTGCTGCGCGGCGCTACGCCTTCCGCAGCAGCCGGTGCTGCCTGACCACGGGAACGGACAGGGTCTTGTACCCGACCTGCTCGAACAGCACCGTCATCTGCTCGCCGGCGTAGGAGAGCACGACGCCCTTGCCCCACTCGCCGTGGCGGACCTCGGCGTGGATGGGGAACGGCGCGTCCTGCGCGGCGGCCAGCCCCGCGGCCGCGCTGCCGTCGGTGCAGTTGTCGCAGTGCCCGCAGGTGCCCTCGAGGTGCTCGCCGAAGTAGGCCAGCAGCGTGCGGCCGCGGCACTGCTCGGTCTCGGCGAAGTTGCGCATCATGTCCAGCCGCGAGCGCGACGTCGTCTGCTGCCGCTCGGCCTGCGCCTCGGCCAGCTCGGCGGCCCTGGCCGGCGTCGGCGCCCAGCGCGGGGCCTTCACCTTGCCCCCGTGCAGCATCCGCGCGCCGCCGACCTCCTCCAGGAGGGCGAGCAGCTGCCCGAGCCGGCGCTCGCCGAGCCCGGTGCGCTCCTCCAGCTCGTCGCGGGTCATCGGCTCCTTCGCGGCCCGCAGCAGGGCCGCGAGCGAGGCGACCTCGTCGCGGTCGACGGAGACGTTGGTGAAGAACTTCCGAAGACCGGTGTCCTCGGTACGGTGCAGCAGCAGGACGTTCGCCGGTTGCCCGTCGCGCCCGGCGCGGCCGATCTCCTGCAGGTAGGAGTCCGGCGAGTCCGGCAGCGAGACGTGGTTGACCCAGCGGATGTTGGGCTTGTCGATGCCCATCCCGAACGCGGTGGTGGCCACCATGATCGGCACCTCGTCGGCGAGGAACGCCTCGTGGGCCCGCTCGCGCTCGCCGGCGCTCATGCCGCCGTGGTAGGCGACGGCCGGGATGCCCTCGTGGCCGAGCTTCTCCGCGAGCTCCTCGGTGGCGCGGCGGGTCGGCGCGTAGATGATGCCGGGCGGGGCGGACTCCCGCACCCGGGCGATGAGGCGGCGCAGGCGCGTCTCCTCGTCGGGGCAGTGCACCGACTCCAGGTACAAATTGGGGCGGTCCAGGCCGGTGACCACGACCTCCGGGTCGCGCAGGCCCAGGCGCTCGATGATGTCCTCGCGCACCGGCGGCGAGGCGGTCGCGGTCAGCGCCACGATCGGCGGGCGGCCGAGCTCGCGGATGAACTGGCCGAGCTGCAGGTAGTCCGGCCGGAAGTCGTGGCCCCACGCGGAGACGCAGTGCGCCTCGTCGACCGCGACCAGGCTGGGCTTGAGCGCCTTGATCTGCGCGACGCGGGCCGGGTCGGCGAACTGCTCGGGGGTGAGGAAGACGAACTCGGCGTCGCCCTTGCGCAGCGACTCCAGCGCCTCCGCGCGCTCGGTCTTGCCCTCGGCGGAGGACAGCCGCACGGCGACGAGCTCCTCCTGGTTGCGCGCGGTCAGCGAGGCGATCTGGTCCTGCTGCAGCGCGAGCAGCGGCGAGACGACGATCGTCGGCCCGGGCAGCAGCGGCGCCGGCACCTGGTAGATGGCGGATTTGCCCGCGCCGGTCGGCAGCACGGCGAGGGCGTCGCGGCCCGCCATGAGCGCCTCCATGGCGCGCAGCTGCTCGTCGCGCAGACGCTCCCAGCCGAAACTGTCCTTCGCAACGCGCCGCAGTTCCTCCGCACTCATGGATGGCATGGTAGGACCTCAGATATGCCTATCGAGACGCAAGGCGTGGTCGCCCTCGCCAAGGGCCGGCCGGTCAGCTTGGAAACCATCATCGTGCCGGAGCCCGGACCCGGCGAGGCGCGGGTCGAGGTGCAGGCCTGCGGCGTCTGCCACACGGACCTGCACTATCGCGAGGGCGGCATCAGCGACGACTTCCCGTTCCTGCTCGGGCACGAGGCCGCGGGCATCGTCGAGTCCGTCGGCCCCGGCGTGACCGACGTGGCCCCCGGCGACTTCGTGATCCTCAACTGGCGCGCCGTGTGCGGGCAGTGCCGCGCGTGCCTGCGGGGGCGTCCGTGGTACTGCTTCAACACCCACAACGCCAAGCAGAAGATGACGCTGGCCGACGGCACGCCGCTGTCCCCCGCCCTGGGCATCGGCGCCTTCCTCAAGCACACGCTCGTCGCCGCCGGGCAGTGCACGAAGGTCGACCCGCAGGCCCCCGCCACGGTCGCGGGGCTGCTCGGCTGCGGCGTCATGGCCGGCATCGGCGCCGCCGTCAACACCGGCAACGTCGGGCGCGGCGACTCCGTGGCCGTCTTCGGCTGCGGCGGGGTCGGCAACGCGGCCATCGCCGGCGCCCGCCTGGCCGGCGCGTCGACGATCATCGGCGTGGACGTGGACGTGCGCAAGCTCAACTGGGCCACCGAGTTCGGCGCGACCCACGTGATCAACTCGCGCGAGACGGACCCGGTCGAGGCGATCCGGGCCCTGACCGGCGGCCACGGCGCCGACGTGGTCGTCGAGGCGGTGGGGTCGCCGCAGGTGTACGAGCAGGCCTTCTTCGCCCGCGACCTGGCCGGCACCGTGGTCCTCGTCGGCGTGCCGCGCCCCGACATGCAGCTCACGCTGCCGTTCCTGGAGGTCTTCGGGCGGGGCGGGGCGCTGAAGTCGAGCTGGTACGGCGACTGCCTGCCCTCCCGCGACTTCCCCATGCTCGTGGACCTGCACCTGCAGGGCCGCCTGCCGCTGGACAAGTTCGTGACGGAGACCGGCGGCCTCGGCGACGTCGAGGACGCGTTCCACAAGATGGAGCGCGGCGAGGTGCTGCGCACGGTGATCGTGCTCTGATCCCGGCTTTGCTCAAGGCCCGTGGCGCCTCGGCGCCGCGGGCCTTTTGGCGCGATATGTCGGGCGCTGGCGCGCCACGACATATCGGATTTATACCCTGTCAGGTCATATGCCGGATGTCGTGCCATGTTGCCCGGGCCACTATCGGGAGGGGTTGTCGGCGATAGGTTCCCGATATATCGTCGAAGTATCAGAGAAACGATCCGACGATATGGGGGATGCGACATGAGGTCGCGACACGGAATGTTCGACACGGGGGCCTGGCAGCGCGGGTTCGGCAGCTTCATCCCGCCCTTCCCGCCCGAGGGCGGACGCGGCGGCGGCTGGGGCCGCGGCGGGCACGGGCACGGCGGCCACGGACGGGGGCGCTCCCGCGGGGGCCGGCCCAACGTGCGCAACGCGGTGCTGGCGCTGCTGCACGAGCGCCCGATGCACGGGTACGAGATGATCCAGGAGCTCGAGCAGCGCACCGGCGGCATCTGGCGGCCGAGCCCGGGGTCGGTGTACCCCACGCTGCAGATGCTCGAGGACGAGGGGCTGATCGTCGCCGAGGAGAGCGGGGGCCGCAAGCGCTTCGTGCTCACCGACACGGGCCGCCCCGAGGCCGAGACGGCCGCGCAGAACGCGCCCTGGCAGGAGTACGGCGACGAGAACGTCTCGCAGGCCCAGGAGTTCCGCGACGCCGCGTTCGGCATCATGGACGCGCTGCGCCAGGTGGGCTTCAACGGCACCAGCGAGCAGCGGGCCCAGGCGCTCGAGGTCCTCACCGAGACCCGGCGCAAGCTCTACGCCATCCTCGCCGACTGAGGCGGGCACCCACAGACGCGATCCCCGGGGCGTGCGGGCCCCGGGGATCGACCATCTCCGACGAAGGAACGCGTCATGCGCTGGTGGACCGTTCGCCCGTCGCCGCCCTCCGGGCCGCCGCGGGAACCACAGCAGCCCGGCCCGGGCCCGGCTACGGCCGCCGCGCCGGATCCTCATTCCGGCCGCCCAGCGCGGCCCACACCTGATTGACCGTCTCGAACCGCGTCCGGGCCGGCAGCGCGTGCAGTGCGTCCAGCACCTCGTCGGGCGCGCTCAGCCCCGCCGCGCCGGCGAGGAGCGCGTCGCGGTCTCCGGGGAGGCTGCTCTTCGGGATGTACCGTCCGAGATTGCTCCTGCCCTCGACCTCGTCCGGCGTCATGCCGACGGGGGCCCCGCCGGTGCGGTCTCCCTCGCCCCCCGGATCGACCCGGCGGGCCTCGATCTCGTCCTCGCGCCGGAGCCGCTCGTCGAGGGCCACTCCGTGCTTCGTGTTGCCTCGCTGCATGGCTTCCATAACGGCGCACGTACCCGGGCGAAATCCCCCCAAACGGGCTCACCCTCGATTGGAAATCGGCGTGCCTGGGTAGCCGTTGGCTATCCGCCCGACAGACCGCACTCCGAGACCCCCCGGTGTGCCGGCCGGGCGCTTCGCAGGAGGTGAGCACACAGTGGCACGCATCGGGCAGCTGTTCGGCGGCCGCGGGACCGCGACCGACCGGGACGGCGACGGCATCGACGACCGCGCCGAGGCGGCCGGCGAGATGCGCACATGGCGCCTCGGGCGTCACCATGACAAGGACGGCGACGGTGTGGACGACCGCACCGAGGCGATGACCGAGCCCAAGACCGACGCCAGGACCACGGGCGCCATCCCCGCCGTCGGGGTCGTGGACCGCGAAAGCGACACGGCCGCCATGCGCCGCACGATCGACCGCGACCCGGTCGCCGCGCCGGAGCCGGTGGTCGAGCCCGTACCCGTCCGCCAGGCCCCCGCGCGGGTGAGCCTGCTCGCCACGCTCGGCGTCATGCTGGGAGTCGCGGGCGTCGCGGCGGCGCTGACCGGGCTGCTCGCGCCGTGGGCGATCCCCGTCGGCGCGCTCGGGCTGCTGTTCTCGTTCGGCGGCATCATCGCCGGGGTGCGGCCCAACGTGGCCGGCCGCGGGCTCGGGACGCTCGGCGTGCTGATCAGCGGGGCCGCCGTGGTCTTCGGCATCCTCGCCATGACCGGCCAGGTCAGCTGGCTCGACAGCGACGTCGACCAGGTCGCCCGGCTCAACGACTGGCTGGACGCCCAGCTGCCCTGGATGAAGGACTGGTGACCGATGGCTCCCCGTAGGCCGCGCCCCTCGGATCTGCCCGCCACCCTGCGCCGCTCGGACAGGCACGCGCAGGCGACCTGGCAGCAGACCCACGACTCCGCCGCCGAGCAGTACGGCGACGGCGAGCGGGCGCACCGCACGGCCTTCTCGGCGCTCAAGCACACGTACGAGAAGGTCGGCGACCACTGGGAGCCCAAGGACGAGGCCGGCCCGAGCGACGCTCAGGCCGCGCAGCACGGCGCCGCGGCGCGCAACCGGCCGCGGCGCACCGCCGAGGGCGTGGACGCCAACGCCTCGAAGCAGCACCTGCTCGAGCTCGCGCGGCGCCTGGAGATCCGGGGGCGCTCGCGGATGACGAAGGCGGAGCTGGTCGAGGCGCTCATGCAGGCCAACCGTCGCGAGACGGCCCGCGCCCGCGGCTGATCGTGCGGGAGTGATGCCGGACAGGTTTCGGACCTGTCCGGCATTACCCGTGCTATCGCCCGTCATTAGGCGATAAGTCCGTTATGTCGTGGCGCGTCAGCGCCCGACATAACGGTGCATTCACTGCGCGGCGGCGGGCTCCAAGGCGGGTGAGCCGCGCCGGGTCGCCAGGATCGAGCCCGCCAGGATCAGCGCGAACGCCACCCCGGTCAGCCACGTCACCGGCTCGCCGAGCACGAGCGCGCCGAGCAGCACGGCCACCGCGGGGTTGACGAACGTGATCACCGTGGCGCGCACGCCGCCGACCTCCGCGACGAGCGCGAAGAACAGCACGAACGCGAGCGCCGTGCAGATCACCGCGAGCGCGAGCGCGGCCAGGGCCGGGCCCGTGGTCACGTCGCGGGCGAGGGCGGGCAGCTTCGGCACGGACACGGGCGCGAACAGCAGCGCGCCCACGACGAGGGAGGCGGCGGCGACGCCGTAGCGCGGTACGTCGGAGAGCCACCGCTCGATGATCAGCGGGCCGGCCGCGTAGCAGACGACGACGCCTACGAGCTCGAGCAGCGGCACGGGACCGCCGCCGCCCGCGTGGAAGCCCAGCAGCACCGCGACGCCCGCGAGGCCGACCAGCAGGCCGCCGACCCGGCTCGCGGTGAGCCGCTCCGCGCGGCCGGTGAGGCGGGCCAGGACGGCCGCGACGAGCGGGACGCCGGCGATGACCAGGCCGGTGAACGAGCTGTCCACGTGCCGCTCGGCGTCGGAGAGCAGCAGCCAGGGCAGGCCGATCTCGACCACGGTGTAGGCGAGCAGGGGCAGCCACGGGCGCAGGGACGCGCGGACCTCGCGGCGGGCGAGGGCGATCGGCAGCAGCAGGACGGCCCCGATGGCGGTGCGCACGAAGACCAGCTCGGCCGGGCCGATCTCGCGCACGGCCACCTTGATCAGCAGGTACGGAATCCCCCACACCACGCACATGGCGCTGAAGAGCAACCAGCCACGACGACTCATGCCCCCGATCTCACGCCGGTGCGCGGCTGCGCGTCTTGAACGCTGTTGCGGAATGCGGCCGGGGTGACGCCCGTCACCCGCTTGAACCAGCGCGTGAGATGGGCCTGGTCGGCGAAGCCCACGGCACCGGCCACGTCGGCGGGCGGGCGCCCCGCGGCGAGCAGGTGGCGCGCGTGGCACACCCGCTCCAGCACGAGCCAGGCGTGCGGCGGGAAGCCGGTCGCGTCGCGGAAGAGTCTCAACATGTGGTACGGCGACAACGCCACGCCCTCCGCCAGCTCCCGCAGGCTCGGGGCGCACCGCAGGTCGGCCAGCAGCCGATCGCGGATCTCGGCGACCTTGCGCGCCGCGGCCGCGTCCGAGGCCCGCATGCCGCCCCGCGGCTCCCGCAGCGCCCCGTGCCGCTGGATCACCGCCTCGAACGCCCAGACGAGCCGGGAGTGCGCGGCGAGCGGGTCGCGTCCGGCGGTGAGCTCCTCGTGGGCGGCGCGGATGAGGTGCACGCTGCGCGGGTCGGTGACGATGGGCTCGCGGAACCCGGCGCGCTCGGTGCGGCCGTCGAAGAGCAGGGCCTCGCTGGGGTACAGCACGCGATAGGCCCACCCCTGCGGCTGCGCGGCCATCCCGTCGTGCGGCTCGTCCGGCTCGAGGATGGCGAGACTGCCGACGCCGGAGCGCAGCAGCTCGCCCCGGTAGCGGAACTGCTCCTCGCCGCGGGTGACCACGCCGATCGCGTAGGTCGCGTGCGAGTGGCGCGCGAACCGGTGTTGCCGGTAGCTGGCGGTGAGCAGGTCGAGCGTGTGGCGGCCGTCGTCGACCCGCGACCACTGCGCCGATTCGCCCATGGCGCGCACGATACTCCGGCCACGGCTCCGCTCCCGGCCGTCGCGTTCCCGCCTGCCGCGCCGGACGAGCCCTCGCCGCCGGCACCGCTTCGCGGCTCTCGCGCCGGTTTTGCCCGAAAAGTCGGGCGCTGCGCGCCACGACTTTTCGCCTTTATGCCCCGGCGAGCGAAAAATCGGCTTATGTCGCGGCGCGGAGCGCCCGACATAAGAACAAGATCACGCGTGCGTGGCGACGCTCAGGACGTGGTCGGTCAGCGACGGGTTCGCGCGCAGCTCCGCCGCGGTGTGCTCGGCCGCCACGACGCCGTCCGCGAGCAGGGCCACCCGGTCGGCGACCGCGAGCGCGTGCTCCGGCTGCTGCTCGACCAGCAGCACCGTCAGGCCGCCCCGGGCCAGCTCGGCGACGACGGCGCGGACGCGGTCGGCGAGGTCGACGGCCAGGCCCTCGCACGGCTCGTCCAGCAGCAGCACGGCCGGCTGGGTGAGCAGCGCCCGCGCGATGGCGAGCATCTGGGCCTCGCCGCCGGAGAGCTGGTCGCCGCGGTTGCGCATGCGCTCCTGCAGCCGCGGGAGCAGCTGCAGGACCCGGGCCTGGGTCCACTCGCCGCGGCGGCGGGACAGGCTCAGGTGCTCGGCGACCGTGAGGCTCGGGAAGACGCGGCGGCCCTGCGGTACCAGGGCGATCCCGGCCCGGGCCACGCGGTGCGCCGGGCGGCCCGCGAGCTCGGTGCCGTCCAGGGCGACCCGGCCGCTGCGGGGCTTGATGAGCCCGCAGATGGTGTGCACAAGCGTGGTCTTGCCGGCGCCGTTGCGCCCGAGCACGGCCAGCGCGCCGCCCGTCGGCACGGTGAGGTCGACGCCGTGCAGCACGGTGCCGCCGCCGTACCCCGAATGCAGACCCTGAACCGTGAGCGTCACGGTGTCACCCCCGCGTAGGCGGCCTTGACCTCGGGCGAGCGCCTGGTCTCGGCGACGGTGCCGGTGTGGACGTGCCGGCCGGAGTGCAGGACGGTGACGTGGTCGGCGAAGCCGTACACCAGGTCCAGGTGGTGCTCGACCAGCAACACCGCGACCGTCTTGGGCAGCTCGGCGAGCAGGCCCGCGAGCAGCTCCACCTCGGGTGGGGCCAGGCCCGCGGCCGGCTCGTCGAGCAGCAGCAGGCGCGGCTCGCCGGCCAGGGCCATCGCGAGCTCGAGCTGGCGGCGCTGGCCGTGCGAGAGGCTGCCGGCCCGCGTGCCGGCCACGTCGGCGAGGCCCACGGCCGCGAGGTACTCCCGCGCGTTCGGCCGCAGCCGGCCCCACGGGCGCCGGGCGGCGACGAGCACGTTCTCCATCGCCGTGAGCGTCGGCCACACGGCCGGGTGCTGGTGCGTGCGGCCGATGCCCAGACGCGCGCGACGGGCCGGGGCCAGCCGGGTCACGTCGCGGTCGTCGAAGTGGATCCGGCCCGTCGTCGGCCGCTGGGCGCCCGCGATCAGGTTGAGCAGCGTGGACTTCCCGGCGCCGTTGGGGCCGATGAGGGCCCGCCGCTCCCCCGGGGCCAGCTGCAGCGCGACGCCGTCGAGCGCGGCCAGGTCGCCGTAGCGCCGGCCGAGGTTCTCCACCCGCAGAATCATCGCGCCGCTCCCGGCTCGGAAACCGGCTCGGAGACCGTCTCGTCGGCCGCGGCGGGCGCGCGCGGCGCCGGGATCCGGGCCGCCGGGGGCGGGCCGGACGGGGGCGCCGGCCGCGACCGCGGGCGGACGAGGCGGTTGAGGTAGGACAGGGCCGCGTGGTCGCCCAGCAGACCGTTGGGCAGCAGGTACACGCACGCGATGAACAGCAGCCCGAGCAGCAGCGGCGCGTGGCCGGCCTCGGCCACCCAGTCGCGGGTCGCGACCACCAGACCGGCGCCGATGAGCGCGCCGACCATGGACGTCGCGCCGCCGATGACCACCGCGAGCAGGATGAGCGCGGCGACGTCGAAGCCGCCGTCGCCCGGGGAGACGTACGACTGCTCCGTGAACAGCAGCGCGCCGGCCACCCCCGCCAGGGCGCCCGCGGCCACGTAGGCGACCGTGAGGTATCCGGCGACCGGGTGCCCGCTCGCGCGCATGCGGCGGGCGTCGTCGCGCGTGGCGCGCAGCAGCGCCCCGGCCGGGGAGCGCAGCACGAGCAGCACGACACCGACGAGCACGCCGACGACGGCGAGGGTGTAGATGTACCGCGACGACTCCGTGTCCAGGTCGGCGAGGCCCGGCAGCGGGGTCACGCTGGTGAACACGGAGATGCCGTCGGTGCCGTGGGTGACCGACTTCCAGCGCCCGGCGAGCGTCGACGTCAGCTCGCCCAGGGCCAGCGTGATCATGAGGACCACGACGCCGCGGGCGTACACCACCAGCGGGGCGGTGATCAGCGCGAACGCGGCGCCCATGCCGGCCGCGGCGAGCAGGTGCACGACGCCGATGGTGTGGCCGTGCTCGATGAGGTTCGCGGTGGTGTACGCGCCGACGAGGAAGGGCGCGGTCTGCCCGAGCGTCGGCAGGCCCGCGACCCCGGTGAGCAGGGCGACGCTGACCGCGAGCAGGCCGATGATGAGGATGCGGGTCAGCATCCCGGTGGCGTAGCGGTCGAGGGTCCACGCGAACGAGACCAGCAGGGCCAGGACGGCCAGGGTCAGCAGGTACCGCAGAAATCTCATGCCGACCGTCCCGACGGCAGCAGACCGCGCGCCCGCGCGGCCAGGGCGAGCGCCATCGCGCCGAAGAGCACGAAGGGCGCGATGGTCGACAGGTCCGGGTTCGCCACGCCGATGGTCTGGATCTCGCCGACCGCGATCGCCGCGACCAGGGCGCCGGCGATGGAGCCCATGCCGCCGAGGACGACCACGACGAGGGACAGCATCAGCACGAGGTCGGCGGTGCGCGGGCCGGCGCCGATGATCGGGGCGCCGAGCGCGCCCGCGAGCCCGGCCAGGGCACCCGCGCCCGCGAGCACGCTGGTGCGCACGGTGAACGGGGAGACGCCGAGCATGGCGACCATCTCGCGGTCGTCGACCGTCGCGCGCACGAAGTGCCCGGCCCGGGACCGGCTCACCACGACGAAGAGCGCGGCCGCGATCAGCGCGGCGACGATGATGAGGGCGAGACGGTACCCCGGGTAGCTGTGCCCGGCGAGGTCAACCGGCCGGTCCAGCGACTTGGGCACGGTCAGGGCCAGCTCGTCCTTGCCGAACATCGCGGTGAGCCGGTCGCCGGCCACCAGCGCGACGCCGAACGTGAGCAGGGCCTGGGCGAGGTGGCCGCGGCCGGCCAGCGGCGTCAGCAGCAGTGAGAGCAGGGCGCCGCCGAGGCCCGCGGCCGCGGTGCCGACCAGCACCGCGAGCGCGAGCGATCCCCAGCTGCCGTCGCTGATCTTCGCGGCGGCGTACGCACCGAACGCGAAGAGCGTCCCGTGCGCGAGGTTGAGCACATCACCGACGCCGAAGGCGAGGGTGAGCCCGGCGGCGACGACGAACAGCAGCAGGCCATAGGCCACGCCGTCGACCGCCGGGATCAGGTACGCGTCCAAGGGAACTACTGGCCGACCGTCGCGAGGTCCTGCACCAGCGTGTTCGCCAGCGCGCGGCCGTCGGCGCGAACCTGGCGCAGGTACCACTTCTGGACCGGCGCGTGGTTCTTGCCGAACTGCCACTGCCCGCGCGGGCTGGAGATCTGGCCCAGCTTGGCGACCTGCTCGTTGATCGTCTCCGCCGTCACGTTGCTGCCGGCGGCGGCGATGGCCCGGTCCAGCACGGCGGCGGCGTCGTAGGACGCGACGGCGTACGTGGTCGGGGTCGCGTCGGGGAACTGCTGACGCCAGGCGGCGACGAACTTGCGGTTCTCCTCGTTGTCGAGGTCGGGCGAGTAGTTGCAGGTGGTGAAGACGTCCTTCGCGGCATCGCCCTCGGCCTGCAGCACCGAGCCCTCGGTCAGGAACGCGCCGTACAGCGGCAGGTCCTTGATGTCCGACTGCTTGTACTGCTTCACGAAGTCGATCGCGGCCTTACCGGCGTAGAACGTGTAGACCGCCTTGGCCCCGCTGGACTTGATCTGGCTGAAGAACGGCAGGAAGTTCGTGGTCTGCGGGAACGGCGTCCACAGCGTCTTGCCGCCGGGGTTGGCCAGCTGCCCGCCGATCTTGGCGAACTCGGTGGTGAAGCCGCCGACCTCGTCGTAGCCACCCTGGTAGTCCGGGCCGATCGCGAAGACCGGGCCGTTGACCTTGTCCTTGATGTACTGCGCGATGGACTGGCCCGGGTCCGAGGACATGAAGCTCGTCGTCCACACCCCGTTGAGGTCCTTGAGCTCGGGGCGGCCGTTCGAGCCGATCAGCGGGATCTTCGCCTGGGCCAGCAGCGGCGCCACGGCGGCCACCGAGCCACCGCCGACGATGCCGGTCATGGCGATGACGCCCTCTTCCTTGACCAGCTTGGTCGCGGCGGGAACGGCGGTCTGCGCGCCGTCGCCCTCGTCACCGATCTTGAGGTCGATCGGGTGGCCGCCGAGCTTGCCGTCGTGCATCTTCAGGTAGAGCTCGAAGCCGTTCTTCAGGTCGGTGCCGACGGCCTGGTAGGTGCCGCTCAGCGAGCCGAGGAAGCCGATCTTCAGGGTGGACGCCGCACCGGCGCTGCCGGACTTGTCGTCGTCCTTGGCGCACCCGGCGCCGGCAAGCACCAGGCCGGTGGCCAGCGCGATGCTGACCAAACGTCGTGGCAGGAACATTGTTCTCCTTGAGGGGGGTTTCTAGCGGCGAGCGCCGGCGCGCTGCGCAAGGGCGTGCTCGGTCACGGCGACGAGGATCTCCTTGGCCGACGCCCGCGACCGAACGTCGGCGTCGAGCATCGGAACGCTGCGGTGCACGGCCAGCGCGTCCCGGATGTCCTCGAGGTGGTAGCGCGCCGCGCCGTCGAAGTTGTTGACGGCGACGACATAGGGCAGGCGGCGGTTCTCGAAGTAGTCGATGGCGCCGAAGCAGTCGGCCAGCCGCCGGGTGTCGGCGATGACGACCGCTCCGATGGCCCCGCGGCACAGTTCGTCCCACATGAACCAGAACCGCTTCTGCCCCGGGGTGCCGAAGAGGTACAGCACCAGGTCGGAGTAGAGCGTGATGCGACCGAAGTCCATCGCCACCGTGGTGCTGCCCTTGTCGGGCACCAGCGAGGCGTCGTCGTGCGCGAGGCTGGCGGCGGTCATGACGGCCTCGGTGGTCACCGGCGGGATCTCCGAGATCGCGCCGACGAGGGTGGTCTTGCCCGCGCCGAACCCGCCCGCGATGATGATCTTTACGGCGGTCGGGCGTCCGCGCCGGTGCGGATCGGTCACATCTGTCCCCGTATGGCGGGCGTCAGCGCGTCGCCGATGCGGTTGGCGAGCTCGGTCATCTCGTAGGAGACCTTGCCGACGTCGGCGTTCGGCGAGGCGAGCACGAGCATCGACGCGCCGTCGCTGAAGGCCATGCAGAACATGAAGCCGCCGTCGAGCTGGGTCACGTTCGAGATGACCTGCCCGGCGTCGAAGAAGCGCGCGGCTCCGGCGAGGAGGGCGACGAGACCACTGCCGGTGGCGGCGAGCTGGTCGGCCCGATCTCGGGGCAGGGCCCGGGTGTGGGCCAGCACGAGACCGTCGGTGGAGATCGCCAGCGCGTGGCTGACGTCGGGGGTGCGGCTCGCGAAGCTATCCAGCAGCCAACCGAGATTACTCGGGTCGGTCACAGACGTGGTCCTCTCCAGCTGTTGCATATACATCCCAACGGTTCCCCCCGGAGCCGATCAGCTTTGCGGGCGTCGGTTCGCGACGCCTCGTGCGTATGCCGACATCGCCGCGGCCACCCGCGAGGGGTCGCGCTTGGGCGTGCCCGTCTGCATCGGTGCGCCCGGCCGCTGCTGCGTCGGCTCGGCCGCGCCCGGCACCAGCTGCCGCCCGGCCGCGCGGACCGGCAGGCCCGCCGCGGTGGTGGAGCTGACCTGCGGCGTGGCCGCCTCGGCGGCGGCGCGCCATCCGGCGTCGGCCGCGCTCTCCCAGTTCTTCGGCTCCGGCGCGGACGCCTGCGGCTGCGGGGCCGGGGCCGAGGTCCCGGCCGAAGCCGCGGCCGAGGCCCCGGCCATCGCGCCGACGGGCTCGGGCTCCAGGCCGGGCGGGGTCTCCACGTGGAACCAGCCGCTGACCGAGTTGAAGATCGGCAGCTCCATCGCGTCGTCCTCGGCCGAGGCCAGGATCGACGAGACCTCGGGCTCCGGCAGCGGCGGCCACATACCCGGCCCGGGCGGGGCCGGCTGGGCGTGCGCGGGCGGCGGCGGGTACGCCGGTGCCTGGTAGGGCGCCGCATCCTGGTACTGGGTGTCCTGGTACGACTGCGCGTCCTGGTACGAGTGCGTGTCCTGGTACGACTGGCCGTTCTGGTACGGCTGGGCGTCCGGCAGCGGCTTGTCGTAGTCCGGCGCCGTGAACACCTGCGTCGTCGCCGAGGACTGGATCGGCGTGAGCTCCTGGGTGGCCCACTGCTGGGCCGGCACCTCGAAGAGGCTCGGCTCGCTCGGCCGCGCCTGCGGCGTGAACAGGTCGTTGCCCGGCCGGGAGCCGTTGCCGTTGTGGTCCGGCGCCCCGACGGTCGCGGGCGCCAGCTGCGGTCCCCGCTCCGACGCCATGATCGGGCGGAAGACGTCCTTGGGGATGACGATCTCGGCGAGCGTCCCGGTGTGCTGGCCGGGGCGAAGGGCGACGGTGATGTTGTACCGCGCGGCGATGTGCCCGACCACGGTGAGTCCCATGGCTCGCACGGCGGCGATGTCGATCGCCGGCGGCTGCGCGAGGAGCTGGTTGAGCTGCTCCCGCCGCGCCGGGGAGAGCCCCACGCCGACGTCCACGATCTGCACGATCACCCGGTCGCCCAGGCCGCTGGCGGTGACCCAGACCTCCGACTCCGGCGGCGAGTAGCCGGTCGCGTTGTCCAGCAGCTCGGCGAGCAGGTGCACGATCTCGTCGACGGCCTCGGCGACCACGGCGACGTCGTCGTCCACGCTGCCGAAGCGGACCCGCACGTAGTGCTCGATCTGCGAGATCGCGGCCTGCAGCACCTTGCCCAGCGGGGCGTCCTCGCGCCGGACGCGCGCGGCGCCCGAGCCACCGAGGACGAGCAGGCTCAGGTTGATCCGGGCCATGCGGGTGGCCAGGTGGTCGAGCTGGTACAGCTCCTGCAGCCGGTCCGGGTCGGTCTCGTCGCGCTCGACCTTGTCGACCTGGGCCAGCACCGCGTCGACCAGTCGCTGCTCACGGCGGGAGAGGTGGACGAAGATCTCGGCGACGTTGGACCGCATGACGGCCTGCTCACCGGCGATCTTGACCGCCTCGCGGTGGACGGCCCGGAATGCCTGGGCCACGTCGGCGACCTCGTCGGAGCCCGCCACCACGAGGGTCGAGCTGGCGCGGTCGGCGACCTCGTCCGGATCGACGGTGCCGGGCGCGGCGGCGCGCAGCTCGGCCACGACGGAGGGCAGCTGGTCGTACGCGACCGTCCGCGCGGCGTCCTGCAGGTAGCGCAGCCGCCGGGTCAGGCGCCGGGCGACGAAACCGGTGAGCACGATGGCGACGAGCAGGACGACGACCACGCCCGCGGTCTGCAGGGCGGCCCGGGTCATCTGGTCGTCGTGCACGACCGTGACGGCCTGCTCGATGTTCTCGTCGACCTGCTGCTCGACCTGGTACAGCAGGCCCTCGTAGCCCGACATCGCGTTGATCCAGGCGGCCGACTCGAAGCCGATCCGCTGGCCGGGCGCGGTGCGGCCGACCTGGTCCTGGAGGCGCTGGGCGGCGACGACCTGGTCGCCCATACCGGCCTGCTCGTACCAGGTCCGCCACTCGGCCGGGGCGAGCTGGGTGAACGCGACCGACTGCTCCGTGAAGCTCGTGCGGGTCGCGGTGATCTCCTGCTGCAGCGCCGGGGTCAGCTCGCCCGCGGCGATCGCGCGGAGCACGGCCGCCTGCTGCTGGCCGATGGCCTCGGCGGCGCGGGAAAGGGCCGCGGCGGCGCGGATCTCGTCGGCCAGGTCGGTCGGGGCGCCGGAGCGGGCCACCGACTCGCGGTACTCCAGCAGGTCGGCGATGGTGATCCGGTAGCTGAACGCGACGGCGGAGACCGAGGCCCGCTTGTCGTTGCGCACCTGGTCACGCAGCTTGGCGAGGGCCCCGAGGTCGGCGTCGATGCGCTTGAGCGTCTCGGAGTCACCGCCGCCCGCGAGGTTGTGGCGCTGGTCGTTGTACTTGCGCACGGCGTCGTCGGTCAGCATCGACTGCTGCTGGAAGGCGTCCTGCTGGGTCGCCTCGTTGTGCAGGACCACGTTGACGGCCGCGGCGCGCTCGCGTTGCAGCGCGTGTGCAAGACCACCGGCGTCGGTGGACAGGGCGGAGAGGTCCTGGAGGGTTCGCGCCCGGTTCACCTCCTGCACGGTGGCGATGAAGGCGACGCCGGCGAACACGACGACGGCGACGAGCGGAAGGGCGACGATGAGGCGGAGCTGGTCGACGATGCGCCGGCCGGCGCGCTGCCCCGAGCGGGCCTCGGGAGCGCGGCCCGGGGGCAGCGGCTCCTCGCGGCGGGCCAGGGCGGCGGTGTGGCGGGTTGGCCGGCGCTCGGGGCTCTGCCGCGGGTCGCGACCCTGCCGTTGGGCGGGCACGGGCAGCGAGCTCTGGCTTTGGGTCACGAAAAGTCCCCGCAGGCATCCGAGATTGACAATGCACGTCGGACGCGGGCCCAGCCGGAACGGGCAAGTGGCTCATTCCCTGGCTGTCGCATCGACGTTGTGCACAATCACAGAGCGGCCGATCCGTGTCAATACCGACGTACGTGATCGAACGACGATCGCCTCATTCCGGCTCATCCGTTCGCCGCCGGTGAGTCAACCCGTACGGACCCAAACGGCTGTACCGGACCGATTTCCGACTGATGTCTTCCGATATAGGCAACCCGGGTGTGATGTTAACTTTACGTTGCCGCAATGATCACAGAATGCATTGTCGACAATGCAGACAGTCACTAATTGTCGAGTGGAAATATCATTTGCCGACAATGTTCATGCGCAGGCAAATATCTCGGCGGCCCGCTGCAACTGTTCGCCACCTTCACAGAGCCGCCCGCCGAAGCCCAGCCTGGCCAGGCCCTGGCAGGACTCCTCGAACCGGCCCGGATCAGGGCATACGTCCGCGACGGGCGGCCCGAGGCGGGCGGCGGCGCCGGCCACGACGGTCATCGAGCGCAGCCACAGCAGGTCACGCTCGGTTGCCGCGCCCATTCCGAGCTCGGCACGCAGGGCGGCCTCGCCGAGTAGCAGCCTGGTGACCCTTGGTGCGCGGGCCAGCTCAGCGGCGGCGAGGAGGCCGGCGGCCGTCTCCACGGCGGGCATGACGGCGATGCTGCCCACCGGGAGGCCGATCGACTCCTCGGCCTCGGCCAGGGCGGCTCCCAGGGCGGCGAGCTCGGGGGCTGAGGTGGATCGGGCGGGGCAGACGCCGACGAGGCCGGGGGCTACTACGGCTCGGGTGGCTCGGAGGCCTTGGTCGCCGGGTGGGAGGCGGACCCAGCCGCCGGGGCCGATGGGCGCGTGGTCGTGGAGGCGGGCGGGGCGGGCGCCGGCTACGAACAGGTACGTACCCATGGTCTGATCTTCGGGGTGATCAGGGGATTCGGCCACTCGGAGGGGTTCTTTCGCCTGGCGCGGGGGCTCGCCGCGCAGCTCTGACTCGCGGCGCGGGCTACTCCGCTCGCTGTCTCGTGTTCGCTTCGTCGCCTTCGCTGCCGTCCGTTCGCCGCACCGCACTCGCTGTGTCGCCTTCGCTCCATCGCGTTCGCCGCTGTGCGCTCGCCGCACTGCCTTCGCCGCACCCCGCTCGCCGCACCGCACTCGCTCCATCGCCTTCGCCGCACCGCGCTCACCTCGCCGCGCTCCCTCCATCGCGTTCGCCGCACCGCACTCCGCCGCACCGCGCTCACCGCATCGCGTTCGCCGCACCGCACTCTCCGCATTGCGCTCACTCCATCGCGCTGGCGGCGCGACTGATGCGACGGCGCCCGCTGCCCGGTGTGGCACTGACCGGACTCCGCTCGCTGCACCGCTCTCGCCCTCATCGCGTTCGCTGCGCGACTGATGCGGCGGCGCCGGTTGCCCGGGCGTGGCACTGACCGCAGCGCTCACTGTGCGGCGCGTGGGGCTGGCTGATCGCAGTGCTCACAGTGCGACGCGCGGGACTGATCGCAACGCTCACCGCTCGGTGCTCGTTTGTGTAGCGCGCGGGACTGCACGCAGCGCTCACCGCTCGGTGCTCGTTTGTGCAGCGCGCGGGACTGCACGCAGCGCCCACTGCCCGGTGCTCGTTTGTGCAGTGCACGGGACCGCACACGGCGCTCACCGCCCGGTGCTCGTTTGTGCGGCGTGGGGCTGGTGCGCGGCGTGGTGCCGTCGCTGGGTCGCTCGTTTTGGGGCGCGGGCTGGCCAGGTGGGGGCCGTTTCGGATTCCGGCCGCGTGGGCCGGCGTTGCCGCCCGGCCGATTTCGGCTTTTGGCCGCGCCGCCGGGCTGTCACGCGCGACCGTGGGAGGTGACGATCCAAGGAGGAGACATGGCTTCCGACGCCGTCACGCTGATCACGAACGACCACCGGATGATGGAGCAACTCTTCGACCGTCTGCGCGACGGCGACGGAGACCGCCAGCTTCTGCTGGACGAATGCGCAGCCCGGCTGACCGCGCACAGCCACGCCGAGGAGCAGAGGGTCTACCCGCAGCTGCCCTCGGCCGAGGAGGCGCACCACGGCGCCGACGAGCATCACGAGGCTGAGCGGATGCTGCACGACCTGCAGCGCATCTCGCCCGAGGGGCCGGACTTCGAGGACAGACTCGAGGAGTTCATCGCGGCGGTGCGGCGCCACGTCGAGCACGAGGAGACCGTCCTGCTGCCCGAACTGCGCGCCTCGCTCACGCCCGAGCGGCTGGATGAGCTCGGGGCCGCGTTCGAGGAGGTTCGCATCGCCGAACTCGCGGTGGCCGGCATCCGGGTCTAGACCCTCGGCTCCGGTGCGGCCTCGCCGAACACAGCGCGGACCGGCGAACACCGCACGGCCCAGTGAACACGGCGCGGACCGGCGAGCACGGCGAGGACTGG
>NZ_JBEPEH010000017.1:107703-192269 GCF_040300725.1 Dactylosporangium sp. NPDC000244 | reverse complement strand
TGGCGAGCAGGGTGCGGACTGGCGAGCAGGGTGCGGACTGGCGAGCAGGGTGCGGACTGGCGAGCAGGGTGCGGACTGGCGAGCAGGGTGCGGACTGGCGAGCAGGGTGCGGACTGACAAACGCAGCCCGGCCAGGCGAGCGCGGTGCGGACCAGTGGACACGGCGCGTCCCGGCGAGGTGCGAGGCGATGCCGACCGGCGATCGAAGCACAGACCGCCGGCGAACACAGCACGGACCGGCGAAGGCGGTGCGGACCGGAGTGCGGCGGTGCGGGCCGGTGAGGGCGACGCGGCTCGCTGGGTTGTGCATCGCTGGGCTTACAACAGCCCAGGTCTGGGTTGCCGATTGGCGGTCCTTAGGTACAGTCGGGCTGGTCATGGTCAGTCTCGGCGGCCTTTTCAGTGACCCTGTCGGCGCGGCGCGCCTGAGCGACCTGCCCGTGGGGCGATTCCCTGTGCAAACCACTGACCACGTGGTCATCCTCGTCAGTGCGGGGCAGGGCACGCATGCGGTGGACTTCGTGACGTACGCGTGCCGGCCGGGAACCCTGCTGTGGGGCCGTCCGGGGCAGGTTCACCAGTTCGGCGGGCAGGCCGGCTTCGACGCCACGGTGCTCACGTTCGCGCCGTCGATCCTGCCCGAACTGCCACTGCCCGAGCTCGTCGCCGATCCGTTCGCGCCCGCCTGCTGGCAGCCCGCCGGCGAGGACGAGGACGCGATCGTGGCCGAGATCGCGCAGATCGGCGTGGACCAGGTTCGCTTCGGCGGGACCGCGTTCGGCTCGACCCTGCTCGCGCACTCGGTCGCGGTGCTGCTCATGCGGATTTCGTCCCTGACGCCGGTACCGCGCCGAAGCCCCGCCGACCTCCTCATCGGTCAGCTGCGTAAGGAGCTCGAGCGCGAGGTGCGCCACCGGCGCGTCGAGGACTACGCCGACCAGTTGCGCTGCTCGGTGCGGACCCTCACCCGGGCGAGCCTGGCGGTGACGGGCCGCAGCGCGAAGCAGCTCATCGACGAGCGCGTGGCGCTGGAGGCCAAGCGTGTCCTCGCCACGAGCGAGCTCCCGGTGTCCGACGTGGGGCGGCAGCTGGGGTTCGAGGAGCCGACGAACTTCGGCCGATTCTTCGCCCGCGAGACCGGCCAGTCCCCGGGAAACTTCCGCGCGGCGCTGCACCGCTCCCCCGCGCCTCGGGTGCCGCATCAGCGCTCCGCCCTGCCGGGCCGCCTGACCCCGCGCACCGCCTGAACTTCAGGGTGCGCGGGTGCCGTATCAGCGGCCCGTATGGCCTTGTGCACTGCCTGAGCTTCGAGTGGCACGGGTGCGATATCAACGCTCCGCATCGGCCGCCTGACCCTGCGTGCCGGATTGGACACCGAGGCACAGGGCCTTTGCGCAAGCCAGTGAAGGCGCGGCGTAACTGAATCGTCACGGCTTCCGGGGCATTCTCGCCGACAGGAATGGCGATGGAGTAATCGCATCGGGCGCATGAGGTAGTACCACGGGGCTCGGGAGAGTAATACAGGAAGAAAGCAATTCTGCCAGTCCGGGCCGCCGATTCAGTGCGGCAATTCGGATATAACCGGCTAAGAGCGAATTAATCCGGCGTCACGGGCGGATTCGACGGCGTCACGGACTGATTGGCGGCGTCACGGGCCGGTTCGGCAGTGTCACGGGCCGGTTCGGCAGTGTCACGGGCCGGTTCGGCAGTGTCACGGACTGATTTGGCAGTGTCACGGGCCGGTTCGGCACTCGGCCGGCTTGGCCGGGCCCGTGAGCGGGGAGTCGATTCCCAGCTCCAGCGCGGCCTCCTCGCGGCCCACGAAGGGCACCAGCGTGAAGTAGGTCAGCGTGGGCAGCAGGGCCGGGAGGTCCTGGACGCGGCCGGCGGCGACATAGCGGTACACCGTGGCGTAGATGCCGCCCACGATCGTCTCGACGAGCTCCTCCGGCATCGGCAGGTCAGCGGCCCTCGGCGCCTCGGCGAAGAAGCGGTCGAAGCGGCGCAGCATGCGGGCGCGTTCGATGCGGCCGTGCGGGCCGGCCGCGTCGATCTCCACGACCGCCATCGTCGCGAAGGCGGGCAGCTCGGCCAGGACCTGCAGCATGACGCGCAGGGCGGCGCGGGCGCCCTCGCGCCAGCCGGACTCGTCGCGGTAGGCGTCCTCCATGATCTTGAACAGCAGGTCGGTGCCGTGGCGGTAGGTCGCGATCAGGGCGTCGTCCTTGCCGGCGAACAGGGCGTAGAAGGCGGGACGGGTCACGCCCGCGGCGCGGCAGATGTCGCTCACCGTGGCGTTCGCGTAGCCCTTCTCGGCGACGGTGTGCACGAGGGCGTCGAAGAGACGTTCGCGCTGGTTGGCTGCGATGACCTCGGGCGGGACCCGGCTCGGGCCACGCTTGATCGCGCGGGCGGGGTCACGGCCCTCGCGAGCACCCGGCAGCTGGCCCAGCGAATCGGTCGCCATGCGACAAGTATCCGTCGATCGGCTCGGCGCGGCCCGGCGCCGGAGCGGGACGATGCGCGAACCGAACCGGAGCCTCGCACAACGGCCCGGAGCACGGGCCTGGGCCGATCGGGCGCCGCGACGTCACCCCGCAGCACAGGCCGCCGTGCCGAACAGACGGGTCACCGCCCACAGGACAGGCCGCCGTGCCGAACAGACGGGTCACCACCCACAGGACGGGCGGCCGTGCCGAGCGGACAGGGGCCGAGCGGATGACACTGTTCGGCGGCGATCTCGTTAGTCGGGTGACATCGGGTGGCGAGGTACCCGGCCGACAGGGCAGAGTATCGGCGTGTCCTCGTCCGCCCAGTTGGCCAACGCCCTGCAAGGCGCCCGAGCAATCGCCTCGCACGGGGACAAACGGGGCGCACTCGCGCTGCTCGACCAGGCCCTCGACGCCGCGACCACGGCGCTCGGCGGCGACGATCCCGACGTGCTCGCCGCCACCGCCCAGCTCGCGCGGTACCACGTCGAGGTCGGCGACCTGGGCGACGCGCGGCGGGTGCTCGAGGAGGGGCTGGCGGCCGGGTACCACGCGCTCGGCGACGCGCACGCGGTCATGCTCGCGCTCTCGTTCGAGCTGGCCCGCGTCGCCGACGAGCTCGGGAACGTGTTCGAGGCGAAGCGGCGGTACGGCCAGGTCGCCAAGCTCGGGCCCCAGATCCTCGGCGACGGGCACCCGAACGTCCGGGCGGCGCGGGAGTACCTCGGGCTGCCCGATCCCGAGGGCACGGTCCACGTGCCGCCCCCGCCGGTCGTGTTCGACCCGGTCACGGCCCCGACCGTCACGTTCGAACCGATCACGCCCCGGCCGCGGCCACCGGCGGACGACCGGCCGATCTTCCGGCCGGAGCCGCGGGAAGACGACTTCGACGAGCCGGACGAGGACGACTACCAACCGGCGCCGTGGCAACAGGCCGCACCGGGCGTGCTACAGCGCACCGACTACGGCCCCGCGCCCGAAGACCCGGACGAGGACGACTACCAACCGGCGCCGTGGCAACACGCCGCACCGGGCGTGCTACAGCGCACCGACTACCGCCCGGCGCCCGAGCACAGGCCCGCGCCCGAGCCGCGGTGGGAACAGCCATCGCCACCTCAGCCGAGGCCCGTTCAGCCCGAGCCGCGCCGGCGCCGCTCGCCGATGGTCACGATCGTCGTCATCGCCGTGATCGCGGTCCTCGGCGGCGCCGCCGCGGCCGCCGTGGCCTTCGTCAGCGCCGGTGGCAAGGACCCTGGGCCGGCCCCGACCGTCGCCGCCCCGCAGTCGGGCGGCCCGGCCTCGGACGAGCCCTCCGCCGCCGCGATCGGCAGCGGCCGCGCCCCGCGCGAGCTGCACCTGCGCGACGACAAGACGAGCGTGACGATGACCTGGCAGGACCCAACCAAGGGCACCGTCCCGTTCATCGTGGCGGGCGGCACCGAGGGCGCCATGCGCGAGCTGCAGGGGCTGCCGGCGGGCACCACGAAGTACACGATCAACGGCCTGAACCCGAAGCTCGACTACTGCTTCACCGTGGCCGCCGTCTATGGCACCCAGGACGTCCAGCTGTCGGACCTGGCGTGCACCAAGCGCAAATAGTGCAACAACCACGCTCCGTGACCGGGTACCCGCCACCCATCGACGGGAATATGATGGTCGCCGGTTTCGGGGAGGGGGCCGGGATGGTGAGGCAATGCGTCTGAACCTGGGCTCGGGGCGCAGCGGTGCGCTGATCACGGGCGGCACGATCACGGCCCTGGTCGCGGTGCTGGGCCTGACGCTGTGGGGCACGGGCTCGGCGAACCACGCCGTCGCGAGCTTCGACGTCAGCTCCTGGCTGTGGAGCGCGGACAAGGGCGAGATCGCCCGCGTGAACGGCGTCACCGGCAAGGTCGACACCCGCACGAGGATCACCGACGCGCAGGGACACGAGATGGAGGTCACCCAAAGTGACCGCTTCGTGATCCTGCGAGATTTCAATACGGGCAAGATCAGCGTGCTCGACCTCTCCAGCCTGAGCCTCGGGGCGACCACGCAGTCGACGCCGGGCATCGGCGTGACGGTCGCGGTGCACGACGACACCGCCTTCATCATCGACACGGTGCAGGGCCAGGTCCGCCAGCTCGACCCGATGACGCTGCTGCCGGTCGGCGAGACGCTGAGCTTCCCCCCGGGCATCTCCGGCGGCCTGTTCGACGACAAGGGCCGGCTGTGGCTGCTGGTGCCCTCCGAGGGCACGGTCGTCGCGATCGACGCCGCGAAGAGCAGGCCCGCCTCCCCCGCGGGCGGCCAGGGCGGCGGGTTCGCCGGCGACCCGGTGAAGGTCAAGACGGTCGGGGTGGCCGAGCCCAACCACGACATGGCGCTGTCCATCCTGGACACCGGCGTGGCCGTGCTCGACAAGACCGCCACGACGCTGACCACCCTGCACGGCGACACGGTGAAGAAGGTCCCGCTGCAGCTCGGCGGCGAGGGCGGGGTGGCGGAGCGGACGGTCGGCGGCGACGTGCCGGTGACGGTGGTCGACGGCAGCCACGTGTACGTCGTGAACAACGACAGGATCAGCGACTTCGCGGTGCCGGGCGACAGCCCCCGGCTCAAGCCGTGCGTGGCCTGGTCGGGCCGGTTCTACTGCGCCGACGACGCGACCGGGACCGTCTACGTGCTCGACGCGCAGGGCAAGGCGCTGGACCCGATCCGCATCCAGGCCGGCGGCAAGGCGCTGGAGCTGGAGGTCCGCGAGGACCGCCTGTTCATCAACGCGCCCGGCGGCTCGACCGCGCGGGTCGTGGACGGCAAGAACCACGTGACCACGGTCGACAAGTACGCCAACGACGTCCTCGGGGGCGAGGCGCCACCCGCGCCGCCGCCCCCGCCGCAGACCAAGCCGCCCGTCGGGCCGCCCGGCGCGCCGGCCCGGGTCAACGCCATCGCGGGCAACGCGACCGCTCGGGTGACCTGGTCGGCGGCCCCGCCCAACGGCGCCGCGGTCACGAAATACGTGGTCGAGGGCGACGGGCAGCCGCCGCACGAGGTCGGGGCGAGCCAGCGGGCGCTGGACGTCACGGGGCTGACGAACGGCCAGACGTACAAGTTCACGGTCTATGCGGTCAACGCCAAGGGCAACGGGCCGAAGAAGGCCGCGAACCCGGTGGTGCCGACCCGCGACGTCCCCGACCCGCCGGCGAGCGTGGCCGCGACGGCCAACCCGGACGGGACGGTCGCCGTGACGTGGCCGGCCGCGAACGGACAGGGCCACAAGATCGCGAAGTACGTCATCACGACCGTCGGCACCGGCGAGTCCAAGACGTTCGAGTCGGCCCAGCCGCAGTTCTCGGTGCCGGCCGGGGAGCTGACGTACGGCACCCAGGTCGCCTTCAAGGTGGCCTCGATCAACGACATCGGGGCGAGCTCGGAGCAGTCGCCGCTGAGCCCGTCCGTCGTGCCGTTCAACAAGCCGGGCGCGCCGACGGGGCTGACCGTGAAGGCCTCGACGACCAAGCGCGGCACGGTGGTCGCCACGTGGAAGGCGCCGGCCGACAACGGGTCGCCGCTCACGGGGTACGAGGCCACCGTCAACGGCACGAAGTCGACCATCGGCACCGCGCTGACCCACGAGTTCACCGGGTTCAAGGACGCCGAGGCGGTCACGATCCAGCTGCGGGCCGTGAACAAGGCGGGCCAGGGTGCGGCGGCGACCGGTTCGGGCAGCACGCTCGCCCAGCCGAAGATGACCGTGAACGACGGCGCGGACACCGCGGCGCTCAACTCGATCACCGTGCACTTCACCGCGACCGACGGCGGCTCGCCCGGCACCTGCGTGCTCGCCGTCGCCGGGGCCGGCAGCACGTCGGGCAACTGCTCGGGCTCGCTGACGCAGGGCGGGCTGTGGCCGAACACCGCCTACACCTACACCGTCACGATCACCAACGACGCCGGGATGACCGCGAGCGGCAGCGGGTCGATCAGCACGCCGGTCTACAAGGGCACCGTCATATGCAACGACCCGACCTACTGCGGGAAGACCGCGAGCGGCGGCGGCATCTGGGTCTACCGGACGCCGTCGCAGTCCGGCTCCGGCATCGGCGACACCTTCAACGGCGAGAGCTGGGTCGCGATCTGCCAGACCAACACCAGCGTGAGCATCAACGCCGAGCCGTACGGCGGCAAGAAGAGCACGCAGTGGATCAAGATCCAGTTCCAGGGGGAGAACTACATCCCCTACGCCTGGTTGAATCTGCCCAGCGGCACGGGGCCGCTCAAGCAATGCTGATGGAGCACCGTGATCACGGCTGAGCAGTCAACGCCCCAGGGTCCACCGAGCAGCGAGGAGGTCGGCGCCGCGGCCGAGCTGGTGGGCCGGCTCGCGCGCAACATCGAGTCGATCGTGCTCGGCAAGCCGCAGGTCGTGCGGCTGACGGTGACCGCACTGCTGGCGGAGGGGCACGTCCTGCTCGAGGACGTGCCCGGCGTCGGCAAGACCACCCTCGCGCGGGCGATCGCGGCCAGCGTGCAGGGCCAGTGGCGGCGCATCCAGTTCACGCCCGACCTGCTGCCCTCCGACGTCACCGGCGTGACGATCTTCAACCAGGCGACCCGCGGCTTCGAGTTCCACCCCGGGCCGGTCTTCGCGAACATCGTCATCGCCGACGAGATCAACCGGGCCTCGCCGAAGACGCAGTCGGCGCTGCTGGAGGTGATGGAGGAGCGGTACGTCACCGTCGACGGCGTCCGCCACGGCGTGCCCCGCCCGTTCCTCGTCGTCGCCACGCAGAACCCGATCGAGATGGACGGCACCTACCGGCTGCCGGAGGCGCAGCTGGACCGGTTCCTCATGAAGCTCTCCGTCGGGTATCCGGCCGAGGCCGTCGAGATCGAGGTGCTGCGCGGCGCCGTGAGCCGCTCCCCCGAGGCCCTCGACCCGGTCACCGACACCCCGGCCGTCGCCCAGCTCGTGCGGCTGGCCCGGCGCGCGCACATCGCCGACCCGCTGCTCGCCTACGCGGTGAAGCTCGGCAACGCGACCCGCGCCCACCCGCAGATCCGCATCGGGGTGAGCCCGCGCGGCATCATCGCGCTGACCCGGGCCGCGAGCGCGTACGCGCTGACCGACGGCCGCGGCTACGTGGTGCCGGAGGACCTCAAGGCGCTCGCCGAGCCGGTGTTCGCGCACCGGCTGGTGCTCTCCCCCGACGCCCAGGTGCGCGGCGTGTCGCCGGCCGACGTGGTGCACCAGGTGCTCGAGGCGGTGCCCGTGCCCTCTCCCGTCGCGGCCTGAGCCGGTGCGCCTCACCGCCCGCGGGGCCGGGCTGTGCGCGGCGGCCGTGGTCCTGCTCGCCGCCGGGCTCGTCTTCGGCTACCGCCACCTGGTCGTCCTGGGCACCGCGTGCGTCGCGTCGCTCGTGTTCGCGGCCGGCTACGTGTGGTGGCGCCCGCGGCTGACCGTCGCGCGCGGCGTGGAGCCGGACCGGGTGATGCGCGGCGAGTCGAGCACGGTGACGCTGACGGTCGGCAACACGAGCCGGCTGCGGGGCGCCACGCTGGTCGCGCACGATCGCTGCGGGACGGCGTCGGTACCGGTACCACTGCTGCGTCTGAAGGCCGGGGGCGAGACGACGGCGCAGTATCCCGTGCCCACCGACCGCCGCGGCGTGGTCGCCATCGGGCCGTTGCGCGTGGTGCGCCGCGACCCCCTCGGGCTGATGGCGCTGGCGCGCGGTTACGGGGGGACGGCGCAGGTCTGGGTGTACCCGCGCGTGCACCGCCTGACCGCGGTGCCGACGGGCATCACGCGCTCCCTCGACGGGCGCGACGACCGGGTGCCGCACGGCACGATCACGTTCGACACGCTG
Source organism: Dactylosporangium sp. NPDC000244 (assembly GCF_040300725.1). NCBI lineage: Bacteria > Bacillati > Actinomycetota > Actinomycetes > Micromonosporales > Micromonosporaceae > Dactylosporangium > Dactylosporangium sp. NPDC000244. The sequence continues at coordinate 183,928 of NZ_JBEPEH010000017.1, read as the reverse complement.
CGGGAGTACGTCGTCGGCGACGAGCTGCGGCGGGTGCACTGGCGGACCTCGGCCAAGGTCGGCGAGCTGATGGTGCGCGAGCAGCTGGACACGTCGCTGCCCCGGTTGGCGGTACTGCTCGATGACCGCCGCTCCTCGTACCCGGATCCCGAACGGTTCGAGGCCGCCTGCGAGGCCGCGGCCTCACTGGTCATGGCCGCCTTCCGCGACGAGCTCCCCATCGCCCTGCGGCTGCTGTCGGGCCGGGCCGCAGCCGGTTCCTCGGCGCGCGACTTCCTGGATGTGCTGGCCGAGGCGGACTTTTCGGAAATGTCCGACAAGTCCATCGAGGAGCTCCGCACCCAGCGCGTCGGCGACACCCTCGTCTACCTCACCGGCGACCCCGACCTGTCCCGGGTCAGCACCCTGCGCACCGCCTACCCGACGCTCGTGGCCGGCGTCTTCGGCGACGCCGGCCCGGCCCTGGAGCGGATCGTCGTCCTGGCCGTGCGCGACGGCGAGGAGTTCGCCGCGGCCTGGGACGGGGTGCAGCGCTGGTGAGACGCGTCGTCGTGCCGCTGGCGCTGCTGGGCATGCTCATCCTCAGCGGCCTCGCGCTGGCCCCCATCTACAACGGCACCCTGCTGCCGCTGCTCACCACGATCGCCGCGGCCGCCTCGGTGCTCATCAGCGTCGCGGTGCGCCGGCTGCCCGCCTACACGGCCGCGCCCGCCTCGGTGCTCGGCCTGGCCGTGATGGTGTTCGTGACCGTGCGCGTGTCAGCGCAGGCCGGCCAGATCCCGGGCGCCGTGCCGGACGTCGCCCGCGAGGCCCTGCGCAACAGCATCCCGCGCCTGCTCACCGCGCTGATCCCGATCGAGCCGCAGCCGGACACCGTGCTGCTGCCGGTGATCGCGACCTGGCTCGCGGGGCTCGCGGCGGCCGAGGCCGGCGTGCGGTACCGCCGCGTCCTGCTCTCCTACAGCGCGCCCACCGCGCTGTTCGGGGCCGCGCTCTACCTCGTCGGCCCGGACACGACCGCGGCACGCGCGACGACGTGGATCCCGATGGCGTACGCGGCCCTGGCGATCCTCGGGCTCATCGCGAGCGCGCGGCCGGACCTGGGCGCCGACACGCTCACCGGGGCCCAGCGCCGCACGCTCGGCCTGCGGGTGGGCGCCGGCGCGGCGGCCGGGCTCGCCGTCATCGTCCTGCTGTCGCAGCTGCTCGGCCCGACCGTCGCCCAGCAGGGCAACGACACCCCGGTCGACCCGCGCAACTACGTCACCCCGCCGCAGCTCGACGCGCTCGACGAGAACCCGCTCGTGCGCCTGTCGGGCTGGAACCTCAACAAGGACCAGCACCTCTTCGACGCCGTCGTCACGCCCGGGCCGGGCGCCGAGCAGGAGCCGATCATCCGCCTCGCGGTGCTCAACGACTACGACGGCATCACCTGGCGGATCGGCTCCGTCTACCGCAACGCCGGCCGGGTGCTGGGCCGCTCCGGCGGCGAGGGCCCCGAGGTCACGCAGACGATCACCATCGACGAGCTCGACGGCCGGCTCCTGCCCGGAATCGCCAGCCCGGAGCGGGTCGAGGGCGTGCGCGTGGCCTACGACGCCGAGACCGGCACCGTCGCGCTCGCCGACAGCCTGCGCAAGGGCCTGACGTACACGGTCACCTCCCGCCAGCGGCCCCGCCCCGACGACCAGGCGCTCCTCGTCGCCGAGGTGCCGGCACCGGAGGACGCGGCCCGGTTCCTGGCGCTGCCGGGCAAGGTGCCGGACTCGATCGCGCAGCTGGGCAGCCACCTCGGCGAGGGCGTCTCCAACCCGTACCAGCGCGCCTTCGCGATCCAGCAGTGGCTGGAGGAGCACTACAAGCTCGTCTCGGACGCGCCGAGCGGGCACGCGTACCCCAACGTCGAGCACTTCCTCTTCGGCAACAAGCAGCTCGGCGGGCAGAAGGGCACGTCTGAGCAGTTCACCGCCGCGTTCGCGGTGCTCGCGCGGCTGGCCGGGCTGCCGACGCGGGTGGCCGTGGGCTTCCAGACGCACCAGGGCCGCCACGACATCCGCGGGGCGGACGCGATCGCCTGGCCGGAGGTCGAGTTCAAGGGCTTCGGCTGGGTGGCGTTCGACCCGCTGCCGAAGTCCGACACGGTGCAGCGGCCGGTGGAGGACGACTTCAAGCCCAAGGCGCCGCCGTCCCAGCCGCCGCCCCCGTCCGTCCCGCCGCCGTCGGTCGACGGCAGCGCCCAGTCGTCGGCCTCCGCGCACTCCTCCGCCGCCCCCGTCGCCGCGGCCGGGGGCCACACGACGCTCCTCGCGGTGTCGGCCGCCGGGGCCACGCTGGTCCTCGTCATCGCCTATTTGGCAGCGGTACCGGTCGTGCTCGCCCGTCGCCGCCGGCGCCGCTTGCGCGAGGGGCCGCCCGCGGTGCGCATCGACGCCGCCTGGCACGAGGTGCTCATCGGCCTGCGCCAGGCGGGACGGCCGGCGCCGGCGCACCTGACCGCGGGCGAGATCGCGCGCTACGCCGCCAGCGCCGCCGAGCCCCGCGCCCACGCCCCGGGCCGCGCACTGCGCCCTGCCGTGCCGCCCGTGGACGAGCTGGCGACGCTGGTCAACGCCGTGGCCTTCGCGACTCCCGCGGCCGGGCCGGGCGAGCCCCAGGCCGCCCGGGCCACGGCGCAGGCCACGGCCTACGTCGACGATCTCCGCTCGCGCCGCCCGTGGTGGCGGCGGCTGCTGTGGACCTTCGACCCGCGCCCGCTGCGCTGGCACCGGCGCCGCTGACACTCACCGTCCGCACATTCGCGCACCACTCGCTCGTGGGGCTGCGCGTTCGCGCACGGCTCGTTCGTGGGCCGCACGTTCGCGCACCACTCGTTCACGGCCGCACCTTCGCGCACCACTCGCTCGTGGGCCGCACCTTCGCGCACCACTCGCTCACGGGCCACACCTTCGCGCACCACTCGCTCACGGGCCACACCTTCGCGCACCACTCGCTCACGGGCCGCACGTTCGCCGCACCGACCGCTCGCAGACTGCGCGTTCACGCGCAACCATCCACGGGGCTGCACAGTCGCACACCGACCACTTGCCGACCGTACATTCGCTCACCGAAAGCCAGCCGACTGCGCGTTCACGCGCGACCATCCGCGGGGCTGCACATTCACGCGCCCGACCACTCACAGATTGCACGTTCACTCACCGACAGCCAGCCGATTGCACATTCACACGCGACCGCTCACGAGGCTGCACATTCGCGCACCGACCGCACGCCGACTGCGCGTTCGCTCACCGGCAGCTCGCCGACCGCGCGTTCACACGCGACCGTTCGCGGGGCTGCGCGTTCGCGCACCGACAGCCCGCCGGCCGCGCGTTCACACGCGACCGTTCGCGGGGCTGCGCGTTCGCGCACCCACAGCCCGCCGACCGCGCGTTCACACGCGACCGTTCGCGGGGCTGCGCGTTCGCGCACCCACAGCCCGCCAGCCGCGCGTTCGCTCACCGGTCGTTCAGAGCAGCGAGAGCGAGCCCGTCACCGGCCGCAGGGCGTCGTGCGTCGCGGGCCCGATCGCGCAGCACGTCGCCGTCCCGGCCGCGACCTGCGTGCGCCCCGCGTCGTGCACGACCTCGACCGGCAGCCCCGCCTCCCCGGCCGCCGCGACCACGAGCCCCAGCGTGTCCTCGTCCGCGACCTTCAGCACGACCTTCGGCTGCCCCGCGCGCCACCAGTCGGCGAAGGCCGGCGTGGACTGGTTGCGCAGTGCGGCGATGACGGCGGCGTGCGCGGCCTGGGCGGCCATCTTCCCCTTGCCCATGCCGAGATCGGTGCGCATGACGATGACGAGCCGGGTTTCGCTCATCTCACAAGGCTATGTGCAACCGCTGCATGAGCACCGGCGCCACGAGCACCGGCGCCCGCGAACACGGCGACCGTCGCGAACACGGGCGCAGGAAGCAGGAAGCAGGAAGACGGTCTCGGTGACGAGCCGGGTGCTCACCTCACAAGGTTATGTGCAACCGCTCCATGAGGACCGGCGCCACGAGCGTCGCGAACACGGGCGCAGGAAGCAGGAAGACGGTCCCGGTGACGAGCCGGGTGCTCACCTCACAAGGTTATGTGCAACCGCTCCATGAGCACCGGCGCCACGAGCACCGCGCCCGCGAACACGGCGACCGTCGCGAACACGGTGCGCAGGAAGACGGTCTCGGTCTTGTCGCCGGCGGTCAGCGCGATCCGGTGCGGCAACCCGAAGCAGCGCCACATGCGCCGGCCGGTCGGAATCGGCCACAGGATCGGCGAGCCGTGCCGGGTGGCCATGTCGCCGAGCAGATGGACCAGGCCGCCGACGCCGACGGCCACGCCGAGCAGTGGATAGCCGCGGTCGCCGGGCAGCCGCTCGTAGACGATGAAGGCCGCGCCCGCGGCGGCGAGCGTCACGATGACCCAGCCCGCTCGCTCGGCCCACTTCTCGAACAGCCCGCGCAGGGCGAGCGCGAACGCGAGGAACAGCACGCCCATGACGGCCCACTTGCCGTATGCCTCGCAGAGGGCGAGCGTGCCGTACCCGACGCCGACGTTGAACACGATCGTGTGCGTGAGCGTGCGGTGGCCGTTGCGCCGCGGCGGGTCGTACTTCATGCGCGTGATCTTGTAGACCCCGAGCGAGAACTTCTCGATGCACTCGGCGAGGAACAGCGAGAACACGCCGAACGTGTGCGCGACCGTCGCCCCGCCCTGGCGGGTGGTGACGCGGCCGGAGAGGTCCAGGTCCGGCACCAGGGCACCGCCGGCGCAGATCGCGGTGCCGACGGCGAGCTGCAGCGGCGTCTGGTGGAAGTGCGCGAGCTGCTCCAGCGCCAGCGAACCCGTCAACCAGGCGGCCGCCCCGGACAACGCATGCGAGGAGCCCATCATGCGCAGTGACTATCCCAGGTGGACGGTCATTCGTACATAGGATCTACAGCCGCATCAATGTGCCCGCAACGTCGAGTGTCGTTGCCGTCATGCGCGCGGCGGCGTCCGAGGCCAGGTAGAGGGCCGCGTAGGCGGCTTCTTCCACGGTGGACCCGCGAGGTGTCCAAGAGACGACATTCGCGCGGACGCCGGACAGCGCGAACAGCCGCGCGTAGTGCTGGGTGAGCGCGGTCACACCGCCGCCGACCGCGTTCGTGGCCGGGTCGGTGCCCACGGGCGCCAGCGTGACGACCGAACCGGCGCCGGACTCGGCCATGGCGGGCACGAACGCCTGCAGCGCCAGGAAGGTGGCGGTCAGTCCACTGTCGACGGTGCGCTGCCAGCCGCCGGTGCCCTGCGGGCACGGCAGCACGAAGAGCAGCTCGGGGGCGCCGAGCTCGCCGAGGACACTGAGCCGTACGGCATCCATGGCCGCGGCGTCGGCGTGCTCCAGGCCCGTGGTGACGATGCCCACCGCCTCGGCGCCGTTCCAGCGCAGCTCGTCGACCAGGTCGGCCAGCGACGACTCGTCCGCGCCGACGACGGCGACCCGTGCGCCGCGCTCGGCCAGCAGCCGGCTGACGGCCGCGGCGACGCCGTCGGGCCCGCCCAGCACGACCGCGATCCGGCCCTTGAGCTCGAAGGATGATCCGAACACGACGCCCTCCCCGGGGTCGGGGGGCCGCCGCGTGGCGACAGCGGCCCCCGATGGTGTCAGCGGCCACCCGGCCGGGGCGGCGCGTCGGGGGGCCGCCGCATGGCGACAGCGACCCCTGAAGGTGTCAGCGGCCACCCGGCCAGGGCGGCCCGTCGGGGGCCACCGCATGGCGACAGCGGCCCCCGATGGTGTCAGCGGCTCCAGCCCTGCTGGCGGTCCGACGCGGCCCCCCACGGCCCACGCCCCCACTCCGCCCGGCCGTGCCCGTGCTGGCCCCACGGTCCCCGGCCGAAGCGCCGGCCGCCGTACGCCCGCCAGCGCGCATGCCTGGCCAGGCCGAACACCATGAAGAAGAGCGGGATCGCCGGCCAGAAGAAGTGCGCGCCCGACAGCGCCCACAGCCCGGTCAGCGCGGCCGCGACCACGGCGATGAAGCCCGCGTGGCCCCACACGTGCCGGCGGCCGTCCCGCGCGAACTGCTCCTTCGCCTCCGGCGTCTCGTACAGCCCGCGCCGCCCGCCCTCGGGCAGGTCGGCGGTGATCGGCGGCAGCTCGTCGCGGAACTTCGCGGCGTACACCCCCGCGAGCCGCTCCTCCCCCTCCTCGAGCGTGAGCCGGCCCTCGGTCATGCCGGCCCGCACCATGTTGGCGTACTGTTCGCGCTCCTCGTCCGAGGCGCGCACCCTCTCGCCGGCCATGTTCCCGGCCCCCTTCCGTTGATGGACTCCAGCGTGCCGAACCGCGGCCGGGCGCGCGTCGCACCGGGGACGGCTCGTGCGGTACCTCCGGCGGCGCAGCCGGACCGGGCGCGTACTCCCGCGGGAGTAGACGCCGCCGCGCCGGGAAGGCGATGCCGCAGGTGAACCGGCTCCACTACGGTTTGAGCTGTGAGGAGAGGGCACTGGCCGGGCGAGCGGCGGGCGCACTGGGCGAGCGAGCGGGCGCACTGGGCGCACGAGCGGCGGGCCGAGCGGCTCGAGCGCAAGTTCAAGCGTTTCGAGGAGCGGATCGAGCGCCGCCGCGCGAACCGGTTCACCGGCCCGCACGTCGTGCCGCTGGCGATCTTCCTCGCGCTCGTGCAGGTCTTCGGCACCCGCGCGGCCGCCTACGGCTCGACCGTGCACCCCCTGGACGAGACCGGGTACCTGCTGCTGATCGCCGGACCGGCGGCCCTGCTGTTGCGCCACCGGCTGCCGCTGTTCGCGCTGGCCGGTGCCCTCACGGCGACGGTCGCCTATTTCTCGATGCTGTACCCGAACGGGCCGGGCTTCATCGCCGCGCTCGTGGCCGTCTTCTCCGCGCTCAGTGCCGGGTTCCGCTGGCTCACGTGGCTGTCGGTGATCGTGGCGTACACCTGCTTCGTCGTCTTGGTGTTCCCGCACGCCTCCGTCGCGCGGCTCGTGGTCATCGGGGTGTGGTGCCTGATCATCTCCGTGTTCGGCGAGGCGGCGCGCGTGCGCGGGATGCGGTACAGCCAGATGGCCCGCGACCGCGCCCACCAGGAGGCCCTGGCCCGCGCCGAGGAGGAGCGGGCGCGCAAGGAGCAGCACCGCCGGCAGGTCAGCGACGAGCGCCTGCTGATCGCCCGGGAGCTGCACGACGTCATCGGCCACCACCTGTCCCTGATCAACGTGCAGGCCGGGGTGGGCCTGCACCTCATGGACGAGCAGCCCGAGCAGGCCCGCGTGGCGCTGACCGCCATCAAGCACGCGAGCGCCGAGGCCCTGCGCGAGACCCGGGCCGTGCTGGCGGGGCTCAACCCCGGCGAGGCGGCCCCGCGCACGCCCGCGCTGGGCCTGGCCGACGTCGAGCGCCTGGCCGGCGAGGCCCGGGGCGCCGGGCTGCCGGTCACCCTCGACACCGTCGGCACCCCGCGTGCGCTGCCGCCGCAGGTCGACCGGGCGGCGTACCGGATCGTGCAGGAGGCCCTGACCAACGTGCGCCGGCACGCGGGCCCGGACGCGACGGCCACGGTGGTCGTCGCCTACGCCCCGCGCGAGCTGACGCTGACCGTGACCGACGACGGGGCGGGCGCCCCGGCGCCGGTCGGCGAGGGCGGCAACGGCATCGCGGGCATGCGCCACCGGGCGGCGACCTTCGGCGGCTCGGTCGAGGCCGGCCCGCGCGAGGGCGGCGGCTTCGAGGTGCGCGCGACCATCCCCCTGAGCGACGAGGAGACGACGTGATCAAGGTGCTGCTCGCCGACGACCAGGCGCTGGTGCGGGCCGGGTTCCGGGCGCTGCTCGACGCGCAGGCCGACATCGAGGTCGTGGGCGAGGCCGCGGACGGCGCCGAGGCCGTGCGGCTGACCGCCCGGACGCGGCCCGACGTGGTGCTCATGGACATCCGGATGCCGGTGCTGGACGGGCTGGAGGCGACCCGCCGCATCGCCGCCGACGCGGACCTCGCCGACGTGCGGATCGTCATCCTGACCACGTTCGACCTGGACGAGTACGTGTTCGAGGCGCTGCGGGTGGGCGCGAGCGGGTTCCTGGTGAAGGACACCGAGCCGGTGGACCTCCTGCGCGGCGTGCGCGCCGTCGCGGGCGGCGACGCCCTGCTCTCCCCCGGCGTGACCCGCCGGCTGATCGAGGAGTTCGCCAGCCGCTCCCGGGCCCCGCTGGCCCCGATGTCCCTGGACACCCTGACCGACCGCGAACGCGAGGTCATGGCCCTGGTCGGCGCCGGACTGTCCAACGAGGACATCGCCGCGAAGCTGTACGTGAGCCCGGCGACGGCGAAGACCCACGTGAGCCGGGCCATGATCAAGCTCGGTGCCCGGGACCGCGCCCAGCTGGTCGTCTTCGCCTACGAGGCCGGCCTGGTCCGCCCCGGCTGGCTGGGCTGATCAGGCGTCCAGGCCGTTTCTCGCGATCACGCCGCGGTACCACTCGGCGCTGGCCTTGCGCCGCCGGTCCCGCGTGGCCGGGTCGACCCGGATGAGCCCCCACCGCTGCGAGTAGCCCTCGGCCCACTCGAAGTTGTCCAGCAGCGACCACACGTGGAACCCCTGCAGCCGCACGCCCGCCTGGATGGCCCGGTGCGCGGCCGCGAAGTGGTCCCGCAGGAACGCGATGCGGTCGTCGTCCTGCACGTCGTTCGTGGTCGGCATGCCGTTCTCGGTGATCGTGAGCGGGATGTCGCCGTAGTCGCGCTTGATGCGGGTCAGCAGGTCGAAGAGGCCGTCGGGGTACACCTCCAGCCAGCTCGCCTGGGTCGTCGGGTGCTTCGTGACCCGGCCGCCCTGGGCCGTCACGAACGCCGGGTTGTAGTACTGCACCGCGAGCAGGTCCGAGCGCTCCCCGATCACGGCCTCGTCGCCGTGGCGGACCGCCGCGCGCACCGGCGCGTTCGCCGGCTGCCCGGCGAGCCATCCGTCGGGGTACTTCCCGAGCAGCACCGGATCGAGCCACCGCCGGTTCTCCTCGACGTCGAGCGCGGCCGCCTGCCGAGCCGCCCCGGCCGAGCCGTCCGCGGGATACACCGGCGACAGGTTGAGGGCCGCGCCGATCGCCCCCTTGCGCCCGGTGCCGCGGAACGCCCGCACCGCGAGGCCGTGCGCGAGCAGCAGGTGGTGCCCGGCGACGTCGGCGGCCCGGTGGTCCTGCTTGCCCGGGGCGTGGATGCCGGTGGTGTACCCGAGCGACACCACCGTCTTCGGCTCGTTCAGCGTCAGCCAGGTCGCCACCTTGTCGCCGAGGGAGTAGAACATCTGCTGCGCGTAGTCGGCGAACCACTGCGCACAGTCCCGCTGCTCCCAGCCGCCCTCGTCCTGCAGCGCCTGCGGCGTGTCCCAGTGGAACAGCGTGGCCACGGGCACGATCCCGCGCGCGAGCAGCCCGTCGACGAGCCGGTGGTAGAAGTCGAGGCCCTTGGCGTTGAGCGCGCCCCGGCCCTGCGGCAGCACCCGCGACCAGGAGATCGAGAACCGGTAGCTCTTGAGCCCCAGGTCCCGCATGAGGTCGAGGTCCTCGTAGAGGCGGTGGTAGTGATCCGCCGCCACGTCCCCGGTGTCGCCGCCCCGGGTGCGCCCGGCCTGATGGCTGAACGTGTCCCAGACGGACGGCCCGCGCCCGTCCTCGGCCGCGGCCCCCTCGACCTGGTACGCCGAGGTGGACGCGCCCCAGGCGAACCCGGCCGGGAAGGCGAGCCCGCCGGCGCCGGGCTTCGGCGGCGGGGTGCCCGCGGCGCCCTGTGGTGCCGGCTCCTCCTGCGGGGAGCAGGCGGCGGCGACCGCCCCGGCGGCGGCGAGGGTCAGCACGTGGCGCCGTCGCATCCCCAAGACGGTAAGCGGTCCGCGCCAGTGCCCCCGATATGACGAAACGGCCGCCCCTGGTGGGAGCGGCCGTCGTGAACCGGGCGTTGTCAGTCGGCGAGCGCGACGATGCCCTGCGCCCAGCGGAAGTACTTGTTCGTGCCCAGGTCGCGGACGGTCTTGATGTTGAAGGCGGCCTGCAGCTTCTCGGCGTCGCCCTCGCTCACACCGGCGATCGCGGTGACGGGGGCGTCGGCGAGCTCCTGCGCGCTCTTGCCTTCCCACTCCTTCATGAGCTTCTTTTCCAGACCAAGCATGGTGTGCTCCTTCGCTCGATGAAACCCGCGCCAGGCTACGTCGCGTGCCTACCGGCTGCAACGTGAGAGGTGACGGAGTTGTATGTCGTTCTGCTTGCCACATCGGCCGTTTCGCGGAGATGATCGGCGCATGAACAGCCAATGGGGGCTGACGATCCCGTTGACCGGGATCCCGCTGCCCGATCACGCTGCGTTGCTCGCCACGCTACCGGATCTCGGGTTCACCGACGTCTGGTCGTCCGAAGTCAACGGCGCGGACGCGTTCACCCCCTTGGCGCTCGCCTCCGCGTGGTCGCCCCGCCTGCGGCTGGGGACCGCGATCGTTCCCGTCTTCACCCGCGGGCCCGGCCTGCTGGCCATGCAGGCGGCCACCCTCGCCGAGGCCGCGCCCGGGCGGTTCGCGCTGGGCATCGGGGCGTCGTCGCCCGTCGTGGTCGGCGACTGGAACTCCGTCGAGTTCGACCGGCCGTTCGAGCGCAGCCGGGACCTCCTGCGGTTCCTGCGCCCGGTCCTCGCCGGCGAGCTCGTCGACGGGGCCTTCGACACCTTCACCGTGCGCCGGTTCCGGCTCGAGCGGCCACCGGCGGTACCGCCGAAACTGCTCCTGGCGGGTCTTCGCGGGCGCATGCTGCGCCTGGCGGCGGCCGAGGCCGACGGTGCGGTCCTCAACTGGCTGTCGGTGCAGGACGTGGCGACCGCGCGGGCCGAGCTGGCGGGCGCGCCCGACGGCTTCGAGATCGCGGCGCGCATCTTCGTGTGCCCGACCGGCGACGCCGCCGAGGCGCGCGCGACCGCGCGGCGGCTGATCGCGGCGTACCTGACGGTGCCCGCGTACGCGGCGTTCCACCGCTGGCTCGGGCGCGGCGAGGTGCTCAAGCCGATGTGGGACGCGTGGGCGACCGGCGACCGCAAGGGCGCGCTCGCCGCGATCCCGGACGAGGTCGCGGACCAGCTGATCGTGCACGGCTCGCCCGCGCAGTGCCGGGCGCACGTCGAGCGCTACGCGGCCGCGGGCGTGACCACCCCGGTGATCGCGCTGCTGCCGACGCGGGAACTGGCCGCCGGGGGCGCAGCCGCGCTCCTGGACACGTTGCGGGAACTGGGGGCGCGGTCATGAAGGTGGACGGGAAGGTCGTGGTCATCACCGGGGCGGCCGGCGGGATCGGGGCCGCGCTCGCCCGGCGCTTCGCCGCGGAGCAGGCGGCCGCGCTGGTGCTCGCCGACCTCGACGGGGCGGCCGCGTCGGCGCTCGCCGCGTCGCTGCCCGGCGAGGCGGTCGGGGTCGAGGCCGACGTGACCAGCGAGGAGCAGGTCGCGGAGCTCGTCGGGGAGACGCTCGGGCGCTTCGACCGCATCGACCTGTTCTGCGCGAACGCGGGCATCATCACCGGCGCCGGGCTGGAGGCGTCCGCGGAGACGTGGGCGCGCACGTGGGCGGTGAACGTCATGTCGCACGTGTACTCGGCCCGCGCCGTCCTGCCGTCGATGCTCGAGCGCGGCTCCGGGTACCTGCTGCACACCTGCTCGGCCGCGGGGCTGCTGACCGCCGTCGGGGACGCGCCCTACACGGTGACCAAGCACGCGGCGGTGTCGTTCGCGGAGTGGCTGTCCATCACGTACGGCGGCCGGGGCGTGAAGGTCAGCGCGCTGTGCCCGCAGGGCGTGGACACGCCGATGCTGCGCGACGGCCTCGGGCATGGCCACATCGGCGCGAAGGTGACCGCGGCCGGCGGGGCCGTGCTGTCCGCCGAGTCCGTCGCCGACTCGGTCGTCGCCGGCCTGGACGCGGAGAAGTTCCTGATCCTGCCGCACCCGGAGGTCGCCAAGTACTACCTGCACCGCGCCGGCGACACCGACCGCTGGCTCGACGGCATGCGCGGCCTGCGCGACAGGCTCGTATGAGGCATCCGGACGTGCTGCAGCCGGCTTTGGAGGTGGTCGCGCCCTTCGTCCGGGGCCGGACGGGGCGCACCATCATCGGCATCTGCGGCCCGCCCGCCGCCGGCAAGTCCACGCTGTCGTCGGCGCTCTCCAGCGCGCTGAACGTCCACGAGGGACTGTCCAGTGTGGCCGTACCGATGGACGGCTTCCACCTGTCCAATGTGGAGCTCGACCGCCTCGGCCTGACCGACCGCAAGGGCGCGCCGGAGACGTTCGACGCGGCCGGGTTCGTGCACCTGCTGCGGCGCCTGCGGGCCGGCGAGGAGCTCGTCTACGCGCCGGCCTACAGCCGCACCCTGCACGAGTCGATCGGCGGCGTCATCCCCGTCCCCGCCGACGTGCGCACGATCGTCGTGGAGGGCAACTACCTGCTGCTCGACCACGGCCCGTGGGCGTCGGTGCGCGGGCTCGTCGACCTCGTGCTCTACCTCGACGCGCCGGACCAGGTGCGCCAGGAGTCGCTGGTGCGCCGGCAGCTGGCCAAGGGCCTCGACCTGCCCGAGGCCGAGGACTGGGTGCAGCGCAGCGACGAGCGCAACGCCGCGGTGATCGCCGGCACCCGCGACCGGGCCGACCTCATCCTCACCCGCTGAGGCCCGCCCCGCCGGGGTCCGCGACGCCCGGGAACAGGCGGGCGGCGTTGTCCCAGCAGACCGCGGCGAGCCAGTCCTCGCCGAGCCCGAGCCGCTCGAGCGACTCGAGCTGGTGGGCGTACGCGTACGGGATGTTGGGGAAGTCGCTGCCGAGCAGCACCCGCCCGGCGAGCCCCAGCGCCCGGACCCGCGGCAGCAGCGGCGCGGGCGGCCCGCCGAAGAAGTCGGTGAAGACCATGGTGGTGTCCAGGTGTACCCCCGGATGCCGCTCGGCCAGCCCGAGGAACCCCTCGTACTCCGGCGCCCCCATGTGCGCGACGATCGCGACGAGCCCCGGGTGCCGCCGCAGCACCTCGCCGAACGGGTCCGGCCCGGTGAACCCGTTCGCGACCGGGCCGGAGCCGGCGTGCACGACGACCGGCACCCGCAGTTCGGCGAGGCGGCCCCACACGGGGTCGAGCACGGCCTCCCGCGGGTCGTACCCGCCGACCTGCAGGTGGACCTTGAAGATGCGGGCCCCGTCGGCGACGGCCCGCTCGACGTAGCCGGACACGCCCGGCTCCGGGAAGAACGTCGCGCTGGGCAGGCACCCGGGCGTGCGCGCCGCGAAGCCCATCGTCCACGCGTTGAGGTCCTCGGCCATGCCGGGGCGGTGGACGTACGCGAGCGCGGTGAAGTGCCGCACCCCGAACCCGCGCAGGAGGGCCACCCGCTCCTCGTCCGAGCCGCGGTACTGAATCGGCCACGGCCGCCCGACGAGCGGGCCGGGCTCGTCGAAGTACGCCCACACCTTGCGCAGCATCCGCGCCGGCAGGAAGTGGGTGTGCACGTCGAACAGCGCACGCGTCACGGCTGGAAGTCTATGGCCGCCGGTGCCGTGGGTTTAGCCCGGGAGCGAGCAGGCATCATGGGTCCGTGACCTACGAGACGCGACGTTCGCTGCACGGGCTGGCGGAACTGGTCCTCGCCGGGCCGCAGTACCGGGCCAGCGGGACCATCCGGCTCCGGGTGACCGGCGGCGGGTTCGCCACCGTGGCCGCGCCCGACCTGCGGGTGACCGCCGACGCGCTGCTCGTCGGCGGCGAGCGGCGGGTGGCGCTCGCCGGGCGCACGCTCGGGGAGATCGCCGCGGACGCGGGCGTCGAGCCCGGGGCGCCGGCGGACCTGTATCCGGACGGGTCGGGCGCGACGGCGGGCGACTGGGTCGTGCTCGACCGGGCCGAGGAGATCCTGGCCGCGTTCGTCGCCGGCGACGCGGCGCTGCGGGCGCTGAGCGCCGAGGCCACGCCGGTGCTGTGGCCGGAGCACTTCGACCTCGGCATCTCGCTCGACGAGGTGAACTACGGGGTGTCGGCCGGGGACTCGGCGATCGGGGAGCCGTACGCGTACGTCGGGCCGTGGCGGGCGCGGGCCGGGGACTTCTGGAACATGTCGTTCGGGGCCGCGCATCCGGTGCGTGAGCTGCCGGATCTGGGGGCGTTCTTCGAGGAGGGGCGCCGCCGGTCCGCCGAGGGCTAGACCGTCGGCGCCCCGGGGACCGTCAGCCGAAGAGCTTGACGGCGGTGATGACGGTCTCGATCACGCCGTAGCCGAGGAGGACGGCCACCAAGGCCCAGCTCACCACCAGGCGGGCCGTCTGCGCGTCGGTGCGGGGCCGCGGGTAACTCATGACGCCACCTTCTCCGGTTCGGCGGTGACCGGCTCGTGGAAGCGCTGCGGCACCGGGCGGATCAGCAGATTCGCGATGAAGCCGGCGGCCAGGACGCCGACCATGGTGAAGAGGGCCGGCTGGTACGCCGACGCCGTCAGGGTGCCCGGCTTGCCCTGGGCGTCGAGGAAGCCGTTCACGATCAGCGGGCCGGCCACGCCCGCCGCCGACCAGGCCGTCAGCAGGCGGCCGTGGATGGCGCCGACCTGGTAGGTGCCGAACAGGTCGCGCAGGTAGGCCGGCACCGTGGCGAAGCCGCCGCCGTAGAACGACAGGATGACCCCGGCGAGCAGGACGAACAGGGCCGTGGCGGTGTGGCCGACCGAGGCCAGCAGCGCGTAGAGGACCATGCCGACGCCCAGGTAGATCATGTAGATGGGCTTGCGGCCGATGGCGTCCGACGTGGCCGACCAGGCGAAGCGGCCCGCCATGTTGAACAGGGACAGCACGCCGACGAAGCCCGCGGCGGCCGCGACGCTGACGCCGGAGGCGCCGCCGGTCCGGAAGAAGTCCTGGATCATGGGGCTGGCCTGCTCCAGGATGCCGATGCCGGCGGTGACGTTGCAGAACAGCACGATCCACAGCAGCCAGAACGAGCGGGTGCGCAGGGCGTTGGCGGCACTCACGCTCGCCGTCGTGACCATCGGCTGCTCGCGGATCGAGGCGGGGTCGAAGCCCGCGGGCCGCCAGCCCTCGCGGGGCACGCGGACGTTGAAGACGCCGAACATCATGATGAGGAAGTAGCCGAGCCCCAGCGTGACGAACAGCAGGACGAGGGCGGAGCCGCCGGCGACGGACTTGGCGTCGTCCGGGTTGTAGCCGGCGTCGTAGAGCGACAGCAGCTGCCGCGACAGCGGGCTGGCGATCAGCGCGCCGCCGCCGAAGCCCATGATCGCCAGGCCGGTGGCCAGGCCGGGGCGGTCCGGGAACCACTTGATCAGCGTCGAGACCGGCGAGATGTAGCCGATGCCGAGCCCGATGCCGCCCAGGACGCCGTATCCGGAGTACACCAGCCACAGCTGTTTCGTGCCGATCCCGAGCGCGGCGACGAGGAAGCCCGCGCCCCAGAAACACGCCGAGACGAACATGGCCTTCCGCGGCCCGTTGCGCTCGACCCAGGTGCCGCCGACCGCGGCCGACAGCCCGAGCATGACGATGGCGATGCTGAAGATGATGCCGATCGCGGTCTGGCTGGCGCCGAAGTGGGCGATGAGCGAGTTCTTGTAGACGCTGGTGGCGTACGCCTGACCGATGCACAGGTGCACGGCGAGCGCCGCGGGCGGGATCAGCCAGCGGCTGTACCCCTCCGGCGCGACCGTGTGCCTGGAGTCGAGAGCCGAGAGCAATGACATCGGGCACCTCCTGAGGCAGAAGCACAGTTTAAATCGTGCGACGTCTATCTCGCAGCGCAACTTTCCTCAGATCAGAAAGGTCGTGATCCAAATGTCGCCATAGTTGAGCAACAATTGCCCGGTGGATCGTGTGACTGTCTGGGACGATCGGCGCAGCGCGGACGAGCGCGCCCTCCTCGCCCCCGGCCGCCCGCCGGACCTTGACCGCAGCCCCGACGTCCTGGTGGTCGGCGGCGGCGCGATCGGGCTCGCCGCCGCCGTGTTCGCCCGCCGCGCCGGCCTCGGGCGGGTGGTGCTGATCGAGCGCGCCCCGCGGCTCGCCCCGGGCGCCTCCTCCGGCAACGGCGGCGCGATCGCCCCCGACATGCACGTGCTCACCGACGAGCCACAGTTCGTGGCGTTCGGGCGTCAGAGCCGGCAGCTGTACCGCGACCTCGACGCCGAATGGCAGGGCGCGCTCGGCATCCGCACGACGCGCTGGCTGGACATCCGCCCGGCCGGGACGGTCCCGGACCCCGGCGACCCGGCCCTGCGGGTGCTCGGCGAGGACGACGTGCGCGCGCTGGAGCCCGACGTCCGCCTCCCCGACGGCGCCGCCGCACTGCTCGCCGAGGACCAGCTCGCCGTCGACCCGCTCCGGCTCGCCGCCGTGCTCGCCGCCCGGGCCGGGCAGGTGGTCACCGGCGTCGGCCTGCTCGGCGTCTCGGTGCGCGGTGACCGCGTCGCCACCGTGCACACCACGGCCGGCGACCTCACCCCGGGCGCGCTGATCGTGGCCACGGGGCTCGTCCCGCCGCCGTGGCATCAGGGTGTACCGCAGCGCTGGGTCAAGGGCCACATGCTCGCCATCGCCCCCGGCCCGTGGCGCCTCGGCAGCGTCCTGGCCGGCCCCTACGGCGGCGGCACCCCGCTGCCGGGCGGCGGCGTCGTCTGCGGCGGCACCTTCGACGAGGGCGACCACAGCGCCGACGTCCGGCCCGAGGTGAGCGACCCGATGGCGAAGGCGCTGGCCACGCTGCTGCCGGCCGCCGACGGGGCGCGCATCAGCCACCGCTGGTGCTGCTTCCGCCCGCGGATCGAGCACCGCCAGCCCGTCGTGGACCGGCTGCCCGGCGTCGCCAACGCGTGGTTCGCCGGCGGCCACTTCACCACCGGGATCATGATGGCCCCGGCAACGGGCGCGGCACTGGCCGGCTGGGTCGGCTCGGGCCGCACGCCCGCCGGGGTCGAGACGTTCACGCTCCCCCAGGCGCCGCATCCGTGGCCGACCCTGGGGCCCACGCACTGAACAGCACGGTGGCCCGCGCCGGAGCGCGGGCCACCGTGGATGTCTGCGTCACATGCCTATGTCACGCGGTCAGGTCGACGTACGTCGACCACCCGCCGGCGTAGTACTTGTAGTACGTGTGCCCGTCCTGGGCCAGCGTGTACGCCTCGGTGGTGCCGAACCGCGGGTTGTACAGCACCGACGGGCTGCCGGTGTTGTTGCCGCCGAGGTTGTTCCAGCCCGACCAGCCGCCGAGGTAGTACACGTACCGCAGCTCGCTGCCCGAGGTGTGCACGTAGACCTCCGTGGTGCCCGAGGACCGGTTGTAGACCACACCCGGGTCCTGGTCGAGGCTGCCCCCGAGGCCGGTCCAGCCGCTCCAGCCGCCGAGGTAGTAGACGTAGGACAGCTGGTTGCCGGACGTACGCAGGTAGACCTCGGTGGTGCCGTACTTCGGGTTGTAGAGCACCGCCGGCGTCCCCTGCACCGAGCCGCCCAGGCCCGTCCAGGCGGACCAGCCGCCGAGGTAGTACACGTAGGCCAGGCCGCTGCCGGTCACCACGTAGGCCTCGGTGGTCCCGTACTTCGGGTTGTAGAGCACCCCGGGATCGCCGGTGAGCGTCCCGCCGAGGTCCGTCCAGCCCGACCAGCCGCCGGAGTAGTACACGTAGGCCAGCGAGTTCGTGGACGTGCGGGCGTACACCTCGGTCGTGCCGAACTTCGGGTTGTAGATGACCGCCGGGTTCCCCGCGAGGGAGCCGCCGAGGTCGATCCACGGCGACCAGCCACCGGAGAAGTACCGGTAGCCGAGGTGGTTGTTCGACAGCCGCGCGTACACCTCGGTCGTGCCGAACCGCGGGTTGTACAGCACCGCCGGGTCGCCCTGGATCGTGCCGCCGAGGTCCATCCAGCCCGACCAGTCCGAGGACCAGTACGCGTACATGAGCTTGTTCGCGTCCGCCGAGCGCGCGTACACCTCGGTCGTGCCGAACTTCGGGTTGTAGAGGCTCTGCGGCTTGCCCACCGGGCGCACCGGGTCGGCCTGGCGGACGAACAGCAGCCGGTTCGGCGTGCCGTTGCGGGCGTACGCCGGATACGACGACATGTCCAGCACGCCGACGGACGAGCCCTGCACCAGCGCGTTGCGCACCTGGGTCGGGTTGTAGTCCTGGTGCGCCTGCAGGATCAGCGCGGCCGCGCCGGCGACGTGCGGGGAGGCCATCGAGGTGCCGTCCAGCGCCTTGGTCGCCGAGTCGCTGTCCTTCCAGTCCGAGGTGATGCCGACGCCGGGCGCGTAGAGGTCCACGCAGGGGCCGTAGTCGGACCAGTACACCGGCTTGTCCTCGATCGTCGACGCGCCGACCACGATCGCCTCGGCGATGTTGCCGGGCGAGTTGTTGCAGGCGTTGGTCGGGTTGCCGTTCTCGTCGCCGTTGCCGGCCGCGACCGACCAGGTCAGCCCGGAGGCGATGGAGCGCTTCAGGGCCGCGTCGAGCACGATCGTCGGGCTGTCGGAGCCGAGGCTCATGTTGACCACGGCCGGGTGCTGCGCGTACGCGGTGATCCAGTCGATGCCGCCTACGACCTCCGACAGGTAGCCGTTGCCGCTGCAGTCGAGCACGCGCACGGCCTTCAGCGTGATCTGCTTCGCCACGCCGTAGCTGGTGCCGCCGATCGTGCCGGCGACGTGCGTGCCGTGGCCGTCGCAGTCGTTGCTGTTGTTCGGGTCGTTGCTGTTGTTGGCGTTGTCCGGGTTGTAGTAGTAGTTCTTCACCCGGTCGACGAAGTTGCGCCCGTAGCCGGCCCGGCCGCCGAAGTCGTTGTGCGTGATGCGGATGCCGGAGTCCAGGACGTATGCGGTGATGTCCGGGGCCGAGTTCGGGTACGTGTACGTCGTGTCCCGGGCGTTCGCATGCGTGTCGATGCGGTCCAGCCCCCACGGCGGCGAGGCCTGGGTCGCGTCGGCGTGCAGCATGATGTTCTTCTCGACGCTGACGACGTTGGAGTCGGCCGCGATCTGCCGGGCCTTGGCGTCGTCGATGTTGTCGATCGCGAAGCCGCGCACGGCCGTGCTGTACTGCTCGCGGACCTCACCGCCGACCCGCTGAGCGATCTTGCCGGCGGCGTCCGCGACCGCCGCCTTGGCCTGCCCGGCGCTCTGCGCGCCCGGCGGCGTCTTGAGCATGACCACGTACCCGTTGGACTCCCCCGCCACGGCCGCGTTGAACACGGTTCCCATGGGGGGCGCGGCGTTCGCCGGCAGCCCTGCAGCGATCACGGCGGCCGCCGCGACAGCCAGGGTGCCGAGGCGGCGCCGTCTTCCGATGCCGATCATCCGCCATCACCTTTAGTCATCCGATAGTAACTCAAAGTCACCTTATCGGATGAACCGCCGGTGTGGATCAAGACCGCTCAGCGGCGGCGGATCCACCAGATGATGCCGAGCACCACCGCGAAGCTCGTCGCCGCCGTGACCACGTAGGGCACCGCGCGCCGCACGATCGTGCCCACGCCCGGGACCGCGAGCAGGTCGGCCGGCTCCGCGTCGGGCTGCACCGGCGCCATCGGCTCCCCGGCGCGGGCGTCGCCGGCGGCCGCGACCGGCGCGGACCCGGCGGCCGCGACCAGCGCGGGGCCGGTCAGCGTCGCGGCCAGGCGGTCCGCGAACCCGCCGATCAGCCGCTCGCCGGCGTCGCCGATGGGCCCGGGGCCGGCCTGCGCGGCCTCGCCCGTGACGTCGAGGTCGGTCGACACGCGCACCCGGGTGCCGTCACCCTCCGCGACCAGGGCCGCGGTCACCCGCGCCCGGGCCGTGCCTCCGCCGCCGCTGTCGGCCCCGGACGCGCTGATCACCATGCGGCGGGCGGCCTCGTCGCGCTCGACGAACGACCCGGACCCCTGGAACATCAGGGCGGCCGGGCCGAGCTCGACCGCGAGGGTGCCGGTGAAGTCGTCGCCCTCGGCCGCGGTGACGGTCGCGCCGGGCACGCAGGGGGCGATCCGCTCGATGTCCAGCAGCGCCGCCCACGCCTGCTCGACCGGGACGGGCACGGTGAAGGTGTTCTCCAGTTGCACGGGCCCTACCTCCATAGGTCGACGGCCCGGCCGAGTGAGCCGGGGCCATCTCGACGGTAGTCACCCTGGACGCCGAGCGCCCGGCAGACCACTCCGACGGTCGAGCCCGGCGCCGGCGACCGCGCGCCTAGTGCTTCGTCGCGGGCATCACCAGCGAGCGCTCGGCGGCGTCCAGCGCGGCGAGCTTCTCCAGCTCGGCGCGGTAGCCGGCACGGTCGAGGTCGCCGTGGAGCAGGCGCGCTCGGCGTCCGGCGAACGTGCCCCTAGTGCTCCGCCGCCGGCACCACCAGCGGGCGCTCGGCGGCGTCCAGCGCGGCGAGCATCTCCAGCTCGGCGCGGTAGCCGGCGCGGTCGAGGTCGCCGTCGAGCAGGCGCGCGGTGGCGGCGCGCTCGGCGCCGGCCAAGCGGCGGTGCGGGCGGCCGGGGGCGGCGGCCTTGTGCAGGTGCCGGGCGATCAGCAGCACGTAGACGCCGGCGATCAGCGCGGCGGCGAGCATCGTCGCGAGCATTCGCAGGACGATACGGGGGCCGGGGCGGGCTTCGGAACCGGCTCTGCGGACCGAATCCGTTGCACTCCTCGGCGGCAACCCGGCGGCGACCGGCCGATCGGGCGCCCGGGCACTTGGGATGCCGGCCGCGTGGAGAGGCCGGCGGGCTCGTGGGCTTCTCCCCGCGCCCGGCCGTACGGGATGGCGCGGCGGGCGAGACCTCGCGGCGGGCGGAAGGACGCGGGGACCTCGCGGCGAGCGGGAGGACGCGGGACCTCAGTGCGGGCGGGAGGACACGGGGACCTCGCAGCGGGCGGGAGGACGGGGCGGGAGGACGCGGGGCTGAAAGGGCGCGGGCCGGGAGGACACACGGCCGGGAGGACATGGGGCCGGGAGGACACGGGGGCAGGAGGACGCGGCCGTGCGGGAGGACGCGGAGGGGCAGCTCAGACCGGGTCGCGGCGGACGTCGTGATGGATTTCGTGATGGATGCGGCCCGCCGTGGTGGTGAGCCGCGCTCCCCCGCCGCCCCAGCGCCCGGCGATGATCTCCGCCGCGATGCTCACCGCGGTCTCCTCCGGCGTGCGCGCGCCCAGGTCCAGGCCGATCGGCGACGAGAGCCGCGCGAGCTCGGCCGGGCTCACCCCGGCCTCCCGCAAGCGTGCCACGCGGTCCTCGTGGGTGCGGCGGGAGCCCATGGCACCCACGTACGCGAATTCGCGGCGCAGCGCGACCCGCAGCACCGGCACGTCGAACTTCGGGTCGTGGGTGAGCACGCACACGACCGTGCGATCGTCGAGGCGGCCGGCGTCGATCTCGCCCTGGAGGTACCGATGCGGCCAGTCGACGATCACCTCGTCCGCGTCCGGGAAGCGCTTCGAGGTCGCGAAGACCGGCCGGGCGTCGCAGACCGTCACGTGGTAGCCCAGGAAGCCGCCGATCCGCGCGACCGCTGCCGCGAAGTCGATGGCGCCGAAGACGAGCATGCGCGCGGGCGGGGCGAACGAGGCCACGAACACCGCCAAGCCCTCGCCGCGGCGCTCGCCGTCGGGTCCGTAGTGCAGGGTGTCGGTGCGCCCGGCCGCGAGCAGGCCGCGCGCGTCGTCGGTGACCGCGGCGTCGAGGCGCGCCGAGCCCAGGGTGCCGTCGCGGGAATCCGGCCAGACGACGAGCCGCCGGCCGATGCGCCGCGCGGGTCCCTCCACGATGGACGCCACGGCGACCGGCTCGCGCCGCTCGATCGCGTGCGCCACGCGCTCCAGCTCCGGGAACCGCGCGCGGTCGACGGGCTCGACGAGCAGCTCGATGACGCCGCCGCAGGTGAGCCCCACGGCGAAGGCGTCGTCGTCGCTCACCCCGTACCGCTGGACGACCGGCACGCCGGACTCCACTACCTCGCGGGCGAGCTCGTAGACCGCGCCCTCGACGCAGCCGCCCGACACGCTGCCGACCGCGGTGCCGTCCGGCCCGGCGAGCATCGTCGCGCCGGGCGGCCGGGGCGAGCTGTGCCAGGTGCGCACCACGGTGGCCATGCCGACCGGCTCGCCCGTGCGCCACCAGCCCAGCAGATCGTCGAGCACCTCACGCACGGCGGACCTCCAGGGTCTGCGGCCGCGCGTCCAGCGCCGCGATCGCACGGCCCGCGACGCGGGCGTCGACGTCCGGGTGAGCGGCGGCAAGGCCACCGGCCCCTGGGCGCAGCGCGGGGAAGCCCGCCACCGCGAGCCCCTCGTCGGCGAGGTGACCCGCGTCGGCCAGGCGCGCCGCGAGAGCGGCCGGCGACGCGAAGTCCGGCACGCCCCAACTATGCCTCTCCGCCCGCCGATCGGGGAGCCATCCGCCCCGGCGGCCGGTAATTCGTCACGCCGCGTACCGGCGCGACCACAGCCCCGGAACATGCGGCTACGAAGGGAGTCATCCGCACCACGGCCGGCAATCCGGCGCGACCGCGGAAAATGCGGCTGCGTCGAAGGCGCCCCCGCCGCCATCATGGGCGCGTGACAGCGCGTCTCACCGGCGGTGTGGTCCCGGCCCCCCACGAACGCGTCCTGCCCCCCGGCGCGGATCGCCCCGGGCAGCCCGTCGCCGTCGGGCCCGCCGAGGCCGGGGAGGCGCCGGCGGCCGCGGCGCTCGAGCGGCTCCGGGCGCTCGTCGACCGCGCCGGCGTCGTGGCGGCCGACGCGGGCGTGGATCTCGGCGGCGGGTTCCGGTCGGCGCGCATCGAGGGCGGGGCCGGCAACCGGCGCGACGGGATGCTGGCCGCGCTGCGCGTGCTCGGGGCGGAGCCGCTCGGGGCGCCGGCCGCTGTGTCCGTGGCGCTGTTCGGGATCGAGGCGACGAAGCCCCTCGGGGCGGCCGCGGCCCGGGCCGTGGCGGACGGCCGATGGGCCGCGCTGCGCTTCGCGGTGGCGGCCGCGGAGGTGCTCGGGCCCGAGCAGCTGGTGCGGCTGCTCGAGGTCACCGGGACAGAGGCCGCGCGGGCACCAGAGGCGCTCGGGCCCGAGCAGCCGGTGCGGCTGCTCGAGGTCACCGGCACAGAGGCCGCGCGGGCACCCGACGCCGAACACCGGCCGGGCGGGGACGGCGACGACGCCGACCCGTTCCCCGACGGGCTGCCCTCCGTCGTCGGGGAGCATCTGCGGCAGGTGCTCGAGGCCGTCCCGCGGGCGCGGCGGCCGCGGCTGCTGCTGAGCCTCTGGGACGGGGTCTGTGCGCACCTGGAGGCGCGGCGGCGCACGCGGCGGCGGCGGGAGACGCAGGCGCGGGTGGACCGGCGCGACGACCTGCGCGCGCGGTACGAGGTCCACAGCGACGACGAGATCGTCGATGCCGTGCGCCGGAGCCTGCGCCGGGAGCCGAGCGTGGCCGACGCGGCGCGGTGGAGCATACCGCAGACGTACCGCCACCAGCGCGCCACCGGCGTCCTGCACGACTGTCTCGCCGCCACCGTGCTCCTGCGGCTCGCCGTGTCCGTCGCCGACACCGGGACGGCCGCGGCGCTGGTGCGCCACCGCGACGAGATCACGGCGGCCGGGGCGCTGCTCGACGAACCCGCCGTCCGGCTGGCGACGCGCGCGGTGCCGGGGCTCACGGGGCTGCCCGCCCGGCCCGGGGTGATCCTGCGCGGGCTCGAGCGGCGGCTGCGCCATCCATCGCGCGACGACGACGCCTTCGTGCGCAACGCGATCGCCAACGCCCGGGCGTACGGGCGGCTGGCCCTGGAGCACGCGGACGACCTGCTGTACGAGATGACGGACGAGC
Organism: Dactylosporangium sp. NPDC000244; assembly: GCF_040300725.1. Taxonomy (NCBI): domain Bacteria; kingdom Bacillati; phylum Actinomycetota; class Actinomycetes; order Micromonosporales; family Micromonosporaceae; genus Dactylosporangium; species Dactylosporangium sp. NPDC000244. The sequence continues at coordinate 160,066 of NZ_JBEPEH010000017.1, read as the reverse complement.
CCGACGGGCGGGTGCGGAAGATCGCCGAGCGGTGGGCCGCCCGGTCCATGGACGACTGGCGGGAGAAGGCCGGGCCGCTCTGCCCCGGCCGGGCCGCCGGGTGGTGGCAGCCGCCCCTGTTCGCCACGGCCGAGAGCCCGAGCATCGGGCACCGGATCGCGCGCGGCGAGCCGGTCCGGGAGACGATCGGCGACCTGGTGTGGCTGGCCGAGCTCGGCGACGCGCTCGCGCGGCTGGGCGGGGATTCGGCGGCGGTCGTGGAGTACGGCCGGGTCCCGCAGATCGTGTATGACGTCCCGGCGGCCGAGGAGTCGCCGCTCGCGCCGCGCTGGGACTCGATCGCGCTGGTCGCCGGGGGCACCGCGCAGCTCGCGGGGCTGGCCGGGCTGCGGGACGGCGCTCCGGCCGCGGCCGCGGCCCGGCGGGCTCGCGGCTGGGGCGAGCTGATCTCGGTGCTGCAGGGCGAGGCGGCCGTGGTGGAGGCGCTGACCGGCTCGTTCGCGCTGCCCGACGCCATCCTCGCGGCCGACGGGGCGGTGCTGCCGGGCGGCGGCGAGCGGATCGAGATCGCGCTGACGCCGCGGCGCACGGCGGAGTGGGGCGCGTACATGGGCAACTGCATCGGCGCGCAGTGGCACACCGCCGACGCCCTGGCCGGGCGGGCCTTCCTCGTCGCCGTGCGCACCGAGGACCGCATCCTGCTCAACGCCGACCTCCGCCCGACCGCCCGCGGGTGGCGCATTCAGCAGCTGCGGGCGCGGTTCAACCAGGACCCGGAGCCGGAACTGGCCGAGCGGTTCCGCGCGTGGGTGGCCACGCTGCCGCCGCCACCGGATCCCGGGCGGCCGCGCGCGACCGAGCCGCCGGCACCGCGGCATGCCCCGGAGCCGGCGCGGCAGCGTCGCGGGCGGGTGCGCACGCCGGCCGGCCGGATCTCGGCCGAGCACGCGGCGGCGCTCGGGTCCCTGGCGGACTCGGCGGTGCGCTCGGAGCCGGTGGCCGCGGCGGTGTCGCTCCTCGCGCGGCTGACGGACGGGACGGCGGGCGACGGCGTGGCGGCGATGACGGCGCTACGGCGGATGTCGCCGGCGGCGCTGGTCCGGGCGGTGGCCGCGGCGCTCGAGGCGGGCGACCCCGCGGCGGGCCCGGCGGCGGGTCGGGCGGCGGGTCGGGCGGCGGGTCCGGCGGGTCCGGCGGCGGGTCCCGCGGTGGGTCCGGCTCGGGACGGGGACGGGCTCACCGCGGGGCAGGTCTGGCTGGCCGGTGGGGTGCGGCCGCTCGGTGGGGTGCTGGCGGACTACGGGGTGGCCGAGCTGGCGCCGCTGGCGCTGGACGAGCCGCTGGCGGGGGCGTTGCGGACCGTGGCCAAGGCGCCGGGTGTCGCCGAGGCGCGCACCGTCGAGGTGGTCTCCCGGCGGGTCCGGCGAGCGGCGGGCACGCTGCTGCGCGGCGGGTCGCCGGTGCTCGCCGGGCGGCGGCCGGAGGGGATCGGCGTGGCGATGCTGTGCGCGTGCGCGCTCGCGGTGACGTCGTGGGCGGGGCCGGGGGTGGCGGTCGCCGGGCCTCGCCGCGTCACCGTGCCCGGGTTCCCGGCCTCGGCGCTGCACGACGAGGACGGGCCGTGGCAGGCCGCCTGGCCGGACGCGGTCGAGCTGGGAGCGGATCGGGACGTGTTCTGGGAGCGCATCGCCGAGCACGGGCTGCTGGTCCCGGCCGCGTGGGTCGGGGCGGGCGGCTGGGTGGCGCTCTGGACCCGCGCCCACCGTCAGCACTGACCGCGCGGAGCCCAGTGTCTCGCGAAGGCGGTCACGTCCCGGCCGCGCGGATCGGGGCGAGCGGCTGGGCGGCGCTCTGGACCCGCGCCCACCGTCAGCACTGACCGCGCGGAGCTTTCGAGAAGGCGGTCACTCCGCCGGGTCGGCCGGCACGTCGAGGTCGGTGTCGTCGGCGATGTCCTCGCACGGCACGCCCTGGACCTGGTCCGCGTGGGCCACCAGGTAGGCCCGCGCGCCCACGTCCGCCGTGGCCAGAGTGGTCACGCCCGGCCAGTGGCCGCGGCCGAGGATCACCGGGTGGCCCCGCTTGCCCTTGTACGTCGCGGTCAGCAGGGCGCCGGGGCCGGACGGGGCCTCGGCCAGCATGCGGGCCACCGCGTCCGGGCCGATGCCCGGGGTGTCGACGAGCAGGACCATCACGGCCTCCACGTCGGTCTCCGCCAGGGCGGCCAGCCCGACGCGCAGGGACGAGCCCATGCCGCTCTTCCACACCGGGTTGTCCAGCAGCGTCACGTCGCCCAGGGACGCCTCGGTGCGGACTCGGGCGGACTCGGCGCCCAGGACGACCAAGATGCGGGTGCAACCGCCGTCGCGCAGGGTGGCGACGGCGCGCTCGACCAGCAGGTGGCCGTCCTCGTGGCGCACGAGGGCCTTGGGACCGCCGAACCGGCGGCCACCACCTGCGGCGAGTACGAGTCCGGCAATCGCGCTCAGCGGGCTCTCCTACGTCCGACGGTTTCAGCACCGACTCGGATCAGACTAGTACGCGCTCGATAGGCTCCATGCTCATGGCCCTCCATGATCACTGTTCGTACTGCGGTGCCGCCTATCCGCAAGGGGCGCCCTGGCCACGGGTCTGTGCCGCGTGCGGCGAGACCACCTGGCGCAATCCGCTGCCGGTCGCGGTGACGCTGCTGCCGGTCGACACCGACCAGGGGCGCGGCATCGTGGTGGTGCGCCGCGACATCGAGCCGATGCGCGGCGAGCTGGCGCTCCCGGGCGGGTTCATCGAGGTCGGTGAGACCTGGCAGGAGGCGGCCGTGCGCGAGCTGCGCGAGGAGACCACGATCCTCGCGGACGCGGCCGACGTGCGGCTCTTCGACGTGCACAGCGTGCCGAGCGGGAATCTCATCGTCTTCGGGGTACTGCCGCCGCGCCCCCTCGCCGACCTCCCCGCCTCCACGCGGACGGAGGAGTCGCTCGGCTTCGAGATCTCCGTCGGCCCGCGGCCCCTCTGCTTCTCCACGCACACCGACATGCTGGCCGCCTACTTCGCGTCGAAGTAGCAGTCGACGATCGACACGTCGAGGGGGAAGCGGACCTCGGTGTCGCCGAACAGCAGGCGCCGGGCCTCCTCGCCCGCGGCGTGCACGGCGGCCGCGACCGCCTCGGCCTCGTCGCGCGGGCAGTGCACGATGACCTCGTCGTGCTGGAAGAACACCAGCTCCGCGCGGCGCCCGGCGAGCGCCGCGCGGAGGCGGGCCAGCAGCACGAGCGCCCACTCGGCGGCGGTGCCCTGGATGACGAAGTTGCGCGTGAACCGGCCCCGGGCCCGGCCCCTGGCCCCGCCGCGGGACTCGACCTCGGCCCCGGGCTCGTCGAACCCCTCGCGCCAGGTCACCGACGCCGGGGGGCAGGTGCGGCCGAGCCAGGTGCGCACCAGTCCCCCGGCCTCGCCGGTGCGGGCCGCCTCCTCCACGAGGTCCCAGGCGGCCGGGTAGAAGCGGCGCAGGGCGGCGAGGGCGGGCGCGGCGCTGCCGCCGGTCTGGCCGTACATCGCGCCGAGCAGCGCGATCTTGCCCTTCATCCGGTCGCCGCCGAACGCCTCGGCGGCCAGCGCCGCGTAGAGGTCCCCGGCCGCGCCCGCGCGGGCCAGGCGCCGGTCGCCGGAGACGGCGGCGAGCACCCGCGGCTCGAGCTGGCCGGCGTCGGCGACCACGAACGCCCAGCCGGGGTCGGCGACCACGGCGCGGCGCACGATCTTGGGGATCTGCAGGGCGCCGCCGCCGCGGGTCGCCCAGCGGCCGGAGACGACGCCGCCCGGGATGTACTCGGCGCGGAACCGCCCGCCCGTGACCCACTGCTCGAGCCAGCTCCACCCGTGCGCCGTCCAGAGGCGATAGAGCTCCTTGTACTCCAGCAGGATCGGCACCGCCGGATGCTCGACGTGCTCCAGCTCCCACTTGCGGGTGCTGCGCAGCATGATGCCGACCCGGGCGAAGGCGCGCAGCAGCTCGGCCGGGGAGTCGGGGTGGACGCGCTGGCCGAGGGCCTCGTTGAGGCGCACGCCGAGCTCGGCCAGGCGGGCGGGCGGGCCGCCGACCGGGGAGGGCGGGCCGAGCATCTCGCGCAGCAGGGCGTCGTGGACGTCGGCGCGCCAGGGCAGGCCGGCCAGGCCCATCTCGACGGCGACGAGGGCGCCCGCGGACTCGGCGGCGATCAGGGTGCGCATGCCGCCCGCCCGGGGCGCGAGGGCGTGCGCGGACTCGAGCTCCGGCAGCGCCTCGACCCGGCGCCGTTGCGCCCGGTAGACGGCCGTCAGCTCTTCCAGCGGTACGGCCGCAGCATCGAAGGCGTCGAAGAGCGAATCCTGCGACAGTCCGGGTGGCTCGGCCGCCCGCGCCGGCGGGTCGGGCGGCACCGGCCGTCCCGCCAGGCGGGCGCTCGCCGCGGCGAGCGTTCGGGGCTGGCCCCAGGCGCCCTCCGCGCCGAGCAGGAGCGCCTCGGCGAGCTCGAGATCGTGGCAGCGCTCGACGCGCACGCCCGCGCGCACCAGGCGCGGGTAGATCTCGGCGGTGGATGCCCAGAGCCAGCGGGGGCGATCGCGTGACTCGACTCGAGCGACCGCCCCCGCCAGGTCCTGGACGTGCTGCTCGGCGCCGGTGGGCGTGCCGTCGTCGGCCAGCGGCCGCAGGAGGCCGCCGGAGCCGGAGGGCGTGAGCGCGACGAGCATTCGATCATTACATCGCACGGCCCTGGTACTTCTCGTGGAAGCGCCAGGGCCGCGCGGGCTCGGGTTACTTGGAGATGCCGCCGGTGAGGCCGGCCTGCACCTGCCGCTGGAACGCGATGTAGACGATGAGCACGGGCAGCATGGCCATCGTGAGGCCGGCGAACAGGCCCGACCAGTCGGACTTGTAGCCCTGCTGCACCGACAGGCTGATCAGGCCCTGGGCGAGCACCTCGTGGACCTTGCCGGCGCCGGTGGTGTCCTGCATGAGCACGGTCGGCAGGTACCACTGGTTCCACTGGCCCAGCACGTTGAAGATGCCGATCGAGATCAGGCCCGGCTTGGCCATCGGCAGCATCACGCGGAAGAACAGCGTGGTGTGCGAGGCCCCGTCCACCAGCGCCGCCTCGGCGACCGAGGTCGGCAGCGTGCGGAAGAACGAGTGCATGAAGAAGATCGTGAACGACAGCGACCAGGCGACGTACACGAGGATGAGCATGAACCGGGAGTTCAGGCCGAGCAGCGGGATCGACACGCCGGAGTTGAAGACGCCCTTGTACAGCGGCACGACGGCGAGGTACACCGGCAGCGTCAGGCCCGACAGGAACAGGAAGTAGATCGCCCGGTTGCCCGGGAACTCGTAGCGGGCCAGCACGTAGGCGGCCATCGAGCCCAGCAGCATGGTGAGGATCACGCCGCCGCCGACGACGATCACGGTGTTGAAGAAGAACTCGCCCAGCCCGCCCTTGGTCCACGCGCGGGAGAAGTTGTCCCACTGCAGCGCGTGCGGGTTCAGGGAGAGCGGCTCCTTGATGATGTACTTGTCCTCCTTGAAGGACGAGATCACCACCCACAGGATCGGGTAGACGACCATCAGGGCCCACACGATCAGGAACAGGTGGGAGAAGCCCCCGAACACCTTGTCGCCGATCTTGGCCGGCTCCGCCGCGGCCTTCGGTACCGCGCGGCGCGAACCACCGCCGCCGGAGGCCGTGCGCCTGTCGTTCACCACCACGTCAGCCATGTCAGAACTCGATTCGTTCGCGGCGGGTGATCCGCAGCTGGAGGGCGGCGATCAGCATCGTGAAGATGGCGAGCGCGACACCGAGGGCGCACGCGTAACCGAACTGACCGCGGTTGAAGGCGGTGAACTGAATCACCGAGGCGAAGATCTCGGAGGCGTGGTCGGGGCCGCCCTGGCTGGGGGTCATGACGTAGACCAGGGCGAACATGTCCAGGGCGGTGATGCCCAGGTAGACCCACGCGACCGAGATGTTGTCGCGCAGCAGGGGCAGGGTGATCCGCATGAACGTGTGCACCCGGCCGGCGCCGTCGAGCAGCGCCGCCTCGTAGATGTCCTTCGGGATGCCCTGCATGGCGGCGGAGAACAGCACCATGTAGAAGCCGACGCCGCTCCAGATCGCGATGAGCAGCAGCCACCAGAGCACGGCGGGGATGCCGAGGATCGGGGTGGGGTCGGCGACGAACAGGTTGGGGTGCTGGGGGTCGAGCAGGCCGAACTTGATGAGCAGGCCGTTGAGCAGGCCCTGGTCGTCGGTGCGGTAGATCTGCTGCCACATGACCGCGATGAGGACCAGCGACAGCACCTGCGGGAAGAAGAAGATGACCTTGTAGACGCTGGACCCGAACACACCCCGGATGCCGGCCTTGTCTCCGCGTCCGCCCACATTGAGCAGGAACGCGAAGAACAAGGCCAGCGCGATCGTGAACAGCGGCACGGTGACGAGGAAGAACACGTTGTGCCAGAAGGCCTTGTGCACAAGCTCGTCCTTGAACAGCCGGACGTAGTTGTCCACGCCGACGAAGTTCTGCTTGTCCGAGTAGCCGCCCCAGTCGGTGAACGAGTACCCCACCGCCTGGGCGAACGGCCACACCACGTAGAACGCGAAGAGCAGTACCGGTAGGGCGAGGAAGCCCACCACGAACCGCGCTTTACCGTGCCGCATGATCAGTCACTACCTAACCGGGAAACGGGGTCAGTTGGTGCGGGTCTGCTTCTTGATGTTCGGGTCCTTGGCGATCTTGTCGGCGGCCGCCTGAATCTTGCTCACGAACCCGGCCGCGTCGACGCGACCGGCCATGAGGTCCTCGCAGAGGTTCTCGCTCTCCTTGCCGTAGTCGGCGTAGAAGTCCGGGAAGCGGAAGGAGATCAGGTCGGCGGGCGCGCTCTTCATGAGCGTGTTCGCGCTCGCCAGCGCCGAGTCGTCCACCTTGTCGCCCGAGCCCTTGACCGACGCCAGGGACTTGGTCAGCGAGGCGAACGCGCCCGCGCCCTCGGAGGACAGCATCGCGCGCAGGTACTCCTTCGCGCCAGCCGCGTTCTCGGCCTTGGCCGGGACGACCCAGTCCTCGCCGGCACCGGCGAAGACCGCGCCGGCCGCCTTCGGGCTGGCCACGTCCCAGTAGTTCGACAGCGTCAGCTTGAAGTCCGGCGGCAGGGTCTTGGCCATCTCGTTCTTGTACCAGGTGCCGACCTGGATGAAGGCGGCCTTGCCGTCGAGGTGCGCCTGCTGCGACTGGGTGTGGTTGAGGCCCTGGCTGCCGGCCAGGATCAGCTGGTCCTTGACCATCTTCTCGATGTTCTGCAGACCCTCGAGGATGCCCGCGGCCTTCCAGGCGTCCGGCTTGAGGTTGTCGATGTCGACGACAGCCTGCTTGCCGGCCGCGTTCCACACGGTGGCCATGACGTGCCAGCGCGGGTAGTAGCCGTGCACGCCGTCGTAGACGAACGGCGCGATGCCGGCGGCCTTGATCTTCGGGGCGAGGGTGAAGAACTCGTCCCAGGTCTTCGGCGCGGTCCAGCTGTTCTTCTCGAACAGGGCGGCGTTGTACCACATGCCCCACACCGTGTAGGCGTACTTGAGCGTGTAGAACTTGCCGTTGTAGGTGCCGTCGTTGATCGTGCCCGGCAGCAGCGAGTCGCGGATCTTGCCGGAGCCGTCCCAGGTCGGGGCGTCGAGCAGGTCGTCCAGCGCCTGGATCGCGTTCTCGTTGATCAGCGTGCTGGTGTCCATGATGTCGGCACCCGAGTTGTTGATCAGGTCGCTCGGAGTGGTAGCCATCTTCGGCTGCTCCTGCGTCTTGATCTTCTGGGTGGCGCTCTGGTTCACCGTGACGTTGGCGTGCTTCGCGTTGAAGATCTGCACGTCCTTCTTCGCGTAGTCGGTGCCCAGACCACCGTCGAAGACGACGACCTTGACGGTGCTGCCGTCCTTGACGCCGAACGGGTTGTCGGCCGACTTGGTCCCGGTGTCGCTGCCCTTGTCGGACGTGGCGTCCGAGCCGGCGCAGGCGGAGAGCAGCCCGGCGGCGGGGGTGGCGAGCAGGCCCGCCGCAGCCGCGCGCCGCAGGACGGTACGACGAGTCAGTTCATTGGACATTTGGGGGTCTCCTCGGTTCGGGTCAGGCGGTTCGCCGGACACGCCCGGCGTACCGCGACTCGAGGGTGTGGTTGTGCTCGTCCCCGCCGGGGACGTTTGCGGACAGGTAGACGGGAGCCACCTCGCCCGCGGCCTCGATGCGTCGCACGACCTCGGCGACCACCAGCTGCGCCAGCAGCGCGTTGGTGACCGAAGAGACCGGGCAGACCGCGCCGCCGCTATCCAGCGACAGCAGTGCGTCGCCGTACGGCGCGCCGTTGTCCAGCACGACGTCGGCAATGTCGGCGAGCCGCTGGCCCGAGGGGTGCCTGGGGGACACCCGGACGGTGTGCTCGACCGATGTGATGGCGATCAACTTGTGCCCGCGCTGCTTGATCAGCAGCGCCATTTCGACGATCCCCCCGTTGATCCCCGACTGTGAGGCCATCACGAACACGTCCTCGGGACGTGGCGCGGCGATCTCGTAGAGCCGGGCCGCGATCTTCGGATCGCGCTCCAGCTTCTCGTTCTCGAGGATCTTCGGGTCCTCCCCGCCGTAGACGACGAGGTCCCGCAGGAGGATCTTGTTCGTCGGCACGAGGCCTCCGGCGCGGCCGGCGAAATCCACCGCCACCGCCTCGGAGTGTCCCGTGCCGAACGCCTGAAGGAGGCCGCCGGCGCGCAGCGAGTCGGCGATGTGCTCCGCCGCCTTGCTGACGTTGTCGGCCTGGGTGGAGGCGATCCGGTCGATGACCGACTGGATCGCGGAGACGTAACCGTGAGCGGTGACGGCCATCCCGTCGCCCTTTCCCGCGCGAGCGTCCTGGAGGGTGGTCACGACGCTTCCTTTCCGGAGGCCGACCGGTGGCCGGCGACCGCCTGGGCCGTGACGGAGAACGCTGCGTGGGCGCGCTCGTGGGTGCGCTGGGCGACCGCGATGTACAGCAGGTCGAGCACCACGAGCTGCGGGTGCCGGGCCGAGAGGGCGTCCGGCCGGAAGGTGGTCGCCTGCGTCGCGGTGAGCAGGACGATGTCGGCGACCTCGGCCAGCGGCGAGCGCGGGAAGCTGGTCAGCGCGATCGTCGTCGCGCCCCGGCTGCTCGCCTCGGCGATCATCTCGATCGTCTCGCGGGTCTGCCCGCTGTGGGAGACGCCGAGGGCCACGTCGCCGCCCTTGAGCAGCGCCGCGCTGGCCAGGCCGTTGTGCACGTCGGTCCAGGCCCAGGCGGCGATGCCGATGCGGTGCAGGCAGAACTGCATCTCCCCGCCGACCAGCGCGCTGCCGCTCGCGCCGTAGATGTCGACCCGGTCGGCGCGGGCGATGGCGTCCGCGGCCCGCTCGACCTCGCCGAGGTCCAGCAGGGAGGCGGTGTCGTGCATCGCCTGGGTGTCGGCGGCCATGATCTGGCCGAGCACCCGCTCCAGCGGGTCGGTCGGCTGGATCTCGCGGCCGATGTCCATCGTCCAGCCGCCGGTGCGGGCGGCCCGGCCGGTCTCGCCGGCGATGGCCAGCCGCAGGTCGGCGTAGCCGACGAAGCCCAGCGCCCGGCAGAAGCGGGTCACGGTGGCGGGCGAGGTGCCGGAGCGCTCGGCGAGCTCGACGATGGTCGAGCGGGCCGCGGCGGCCGGGTCGGCGAGGATCAGCTCGGCCACGCGCTGCAGGGCCCCGGTGAGCTCGGGGAGCCCGGCGCGGACGCGGACCAGGACGCTCTCGCCGTTGCCGCCGGCGGCGAATCCGTCGACCGGGGCGGGCGAGGTCGGAGCGGATGCCGGCGGCGAGGCACTGACGGCGGTCGGCACCACCGTCGTGAGTTCCTCGCGAGACACCATCGCGCTCCCTTTCAGCAAGGTTCCTTAACTGTTAGTGGTAAAAGTTCTTACTGAGGCCCCCTTCTTGTCAAGGAGTTGGGCGAAGTTTTCAAACTGTTACCTGCGAAGTGGATCTTAATAGGACCTAAAAGGCCAGCTCAGGACACATCTCGATCTTGAGACGCGGGTGTCCGGCGCTCGCCCCAGCAGACCACCCGAGACCGCCCCAGTGGCAGCGTCCGGCCGGATTTACGCCCGATTTGTTACGTGGAGCGGCCGGCCCGAATCTGCCGGTTTTCACGGAAAAGGCCGAACCAGCCCGCTTGGGATGGTTCGGCCCGACCGAGAATTTTCATGGTGACCTGGGCGTTCTCAGACCGTAACGCTCCCGTGCTCGACGAGAGCCCTGGTCAGAATTTCCAAACCTTCCCGTGCGTCGGCCTCGGTGAGGTTCAGCGGCGGGCCCATCCGGATCACGGTGCCGTAGAGGCCGCCCTTGCCGACCAGCAGGCCGTCGCGCCGGCAGGACTCGAAGACCGCCGCGGTCGCCGCCGCGCTGGTCAGCTCGATGCCGATCATGAGCCCCTTGCCCCGCACCTCGGCCACGATCGGGCTCTCGACCGCGCGCAGGCCGTCGAGCAGGAGCGCTCCCACGCGCGCCGCGTTGGCCTGCAGATCGTGGTCGACGATGTAGTCGAGCACCGCGTTGCCGGCCGCCGTGGAGATCGGGTTGCCACCGAAGGTCGAGAACGAGATGCCCTGCACCGACTCGAGCACCTCCGCCCGCCCGACCACGCCGGCCAGGGCGAAGCCGTTGCCGATGCCCTTGGCGAACGTGAGCAGGTCGGGCGTGACGCCGTGGGCCTGGTAGCCCCAGAAGTGCTCGCCGGTGCGCCCCCAGCCGGTCTGCACCTCGTCCGAGATCAGCAGGATCCCGTGCTCGTCGAGGACCCGCTGCCAGACGGCCATGAGCTTGTCCGGCCCGTGCGTGAACCCGCCGACGCCCTGGATCGGCTCGGCGATGAGGCAGGCGACCGGGCCGGCGGTCGTGGTCGCGAGCACCTCGCGGAGGTCCTCCTCGGCCGCCTCGAGGTACCGCTCGTCGCTCATCCCCCGCAGCAGCCCCCGCAGGCGGTCGCCGGAGTGCAGGTAGCTCACGTTGTACGGGCTGTAGGCCGACGCCGACCAGGCCCGGTTGCCGGTCACCGCGATCGTCGCCGCCGTGCGGCCGTGGTAGCTGTTGCGCACGGCCAGGATGCTGTTGCTGCCGCGGGTGTTCGTCGCGACCTGCAGCGCCGCCTCGTTCGCCTCGGTGCCGGAGTTGGTGAAGAAGACCCGCGGGTCGGGGATGCCGGAGAGCCGGGCGATCTTCTCGGCCAGCTCGACCTGCTGGCGGATCAGGTACAGCGTGGAGGTGTGCACCAGGCCGGTGCGCAGCTGCCGCTCGACCGCCTCGCGCACCTCCGGCAGGTCGTAACCGAGCGAGTTGGTGAGGACTCCGCCGAAGAAGTCGAGATATGTTTTTCCATTACTGTCCGTGACGCGGGAGCCCTTGCCGGTGACGAGCTCGAGGGGTTCGTCGTAGTACACGGGCATCCAGCCGGGCATGACCCGCCGGTGCCGGGTGAGGAGGTCGTCCATGGGGTCCATTCTCGCGCTGGCGTTTTCAGGTCGCTTCGATATGCTGTGCCGCGATGTCGACGGCACCGAGACGGCTCCTCACGCTCCTGGTCACCGCGCTGGTTCTGGTGACCACGTTCAGTAGCGCCGCACTGGCGGAACCGACACCCGGCGCGGACGAGGACGGCGGCCAGAACCTCACCGTGCGTCAGGCCCTGGACAAGGCCACGGCCGAGTACAACGACGCCAAGGGCCGGCTGGACAAGTCCACGGCCGACCAGGCCGCGATCGGCGAGCAGATGGCCAAGAGCCAGGCGCGCCTCGGCGAGCTGCAGGCGGCCGCGGGGACGATCGCCAACGCGGCGTACCGCGGCAACCGGGTTAGCATCACGAACGTCGTCCTCGGGGCCGACAACCCCGAGGACATGCTGCACAACATGGTCACCGTCGAATACATGCTGCAGCAGGAGAACAAGCAGCTGCACGAGATCGCCGAGACCCAGCGCCAGCTCGAGCAGCAGCGCAAGGACGTCGACGCGGCCGTGGCCAACCAGCAGGCGCAGCTGAAGATCATGGAGGCCAACAAGAAGGCCGCCGAGGACGCGCTGCGCAAGGCCGGCGGCGGGGCCGACGTCAGCTCGGGCGCCCCGACGGGCGGCAAGGTCACCACGAACGCGGTGGCGCGCAACTCCGACGGGTCCTACCCGAAGGAGGGCTGCACCGGCGACGATCCCACCACCTCCGGGTGCCAGTCGCCGCGCACGACGAACATGTACAACGAGGCCCGCAAGGCCGGGTTCACGCACTACACGTCGTGCTACCGCAGCGGCGGGGGCGGCGACCACCCGCTCGGCAAGGCGTGCGACTTCTCGGCCAATGCATCGACGTTCGTGAACGCGCGGGCGACCGGGGCGGACAAGACGTACGGCGACAACCTCGCGGCCTGGGCGCTGGCGAACGCGAAGAACCTCGGCATCAAGTACGTGATCTGGTACAAGCGGATCTGGCAGCCGAGCAGCGGCTGGAAGTCCTACGGCGGCGACGGCACCCCGGCCGGCGACCACTACAACCACGTGCACATCTCGATGCAGTAGTCACTCGGCGCGGTGGTCAGCTGCGCAGCGCCTCCAGGGCCAGCAGGGCCACGTGCAGGGACAGGCACGCCTGCACCGAGTCGAGGTCGGCGCCGGAGACCTTGCTGATGCGCGCGAGCCGCTCGTAGAACGCGGGCCTCGACAGGTGGCTGTGCTCGGCCGCGGCGGACTTGTTGCGGCCGCACTCGAGGTACACCCGCAGCACCTCCAGCAGCTGCTCACGCGGGTTGCGGGCGTCGTAGGCCAGCAGCGGGCCGAGCTCGCGCTCCACGAAGGTCTGCAGCCGCGGCTCGTCGCGCAGCATGTGCAGCAGGCCGGCCAGCCCGACGTCGGCCAGGCGCACAACCCCGGGTGCCGGATGTCGTACGGCATCAGCCACCTGCACCGCCTCGACGAGCGACCGGCGTGCTTCCCGGGCCGTGGACACGATCTCGCCCGCCGCCACGATCGCGCCGGCGTCCAATTTGTGGACTTTTTCCGCGAATATGCGGATAACTTCCTCGGTCGCGTGCGCGATCAGCACGCCCGTCGAGTTCGCGTCGAGTGCGCCGACGAGGCCTTTCACCGCCATTTCCGACAAAAGCCGCTCGGCTGAGACCCGTGGCCGCACGACCACACCGACCAACATGCGGCGCTCCAGGGGCACGCCCAGCGCCCGCGCCCGCAGCATCACCTCCTCGACCGGCATCGAGTGGTTGAGCAGCGCCTGGAGCAGGGTGCGCTGCGGCCCCTCGGGGTCGGGGTCGATCAGGCGCCCGAGCGCGAGGGCCGAGGCGGCGCGTTCGATGAGGACGACGTACCGCGCCTGCGCCGACGCGACCCGCATGAGCAGCCGGCCCCAGTCCTGCCCGCGGGCGCCCACGGCGGTCACCAGCCAGCCCGAACCCGGGTCGAAGCCGGTGCGCCCGGCCGGGCGGATGGCCCGCGAGTGCGCCTCCCAGCTGGCCAGCAGCAGCTGCGCCGAGCCGCCGGCCGCGTCGTAGGCGAGCACCTGCCGCGAGAGGTTCTCGAGCACCACGGGCGCCCCGGACAGGGCCGCGGCCTGCGCGACGACCTCGGCCGGCCCGGCGCCCTCGACGGAGAGGTCGGTGAAGCGCTGGTGGATCTCCTCCGCCGCGCGCAGCTCGGCCAGCTGGGCGTCGATGATCATCGAGTGCACGGCCTCGGTGATGGCCACGAACGGCGTCCCGCGGTGCAGCTCGACGAGCGGCAGGCCGAGCGCGTCGGCCGTGCGCACCAGGACCGCCGGCAGCCGCCGCGCGTACCGGCGGCCGAGCTCCACGGCGAGCCCGCACGCGCCGACCTCGGCCAGATCGGTGATGTACCGCCGCAGCCCCGCCTCGTCCGCCGGCAGCCCGATCCCGGTGGTGAGCACCAGCTCCCCGCCGCGCAGCAGCGTCGCGATGTCGGGCACCTCGGAGCTGTGCACCCAGCGGACGGCCTGGTCGAGCCCGCGCTCGCCCGCCACGACGCGCGGGGCGCCGTTGCGCACCGGCTCCAGCTCGAGCACCTCGCGGACGGTCGGAAACATCAGCGCGGATGCTACAGCGGCGCACGGGCCGCGCAAGGTCACTCGGGCCGCCGCGCCGGGCCCGCGGGGCGCGGTCAGAGCGGCAGCTCGGCGGCGCGGCGAGCCTGGCGCCGCATCGTCGCCGTGCGCAGCACGCGCAGGCCGCTGCGGGCCGCGCCCAGCAGCGCCAGCAGGGACGGCACGACGGCGATGGCCAGCGCCGCCAGGCCGGCCCAGGCCGCCGCCGTGCCCAGCCCGCCGGCGCGGATCGGGGCCAGGCAGAGCCGGATGAGGTACAGCGTGCCCGGCACGGCGAAGGTGGCGAGGTACCCGAGCGCCAGCGCGATCCCGGGCACGTACAGCCACAGGTACCGCCGCGCCCACGCGATCTCGCCCGCGCCCGTGCCGGCCAGGTGCTCCTCGTCGGCCGGGGTGGCGCGGCGCAGGTACCGCCGCAGCAGCGCGCCCTTCGTGGCCCACAGCGTCTTGCAGCCGGTCGCGTTGACCAGCAGCGCGTAGACGTCGGTGCGCATGAAGACCAGCAGCTGGGCGACCATCGCGGTGACCTGCAGCAGCACCAGCGCCCGCAGCAGCCGCACGACCATCGGGCCGAGCGCGCCGGCCAGGGACGCCTGCGCCAGCAGCGCGGCGGCGAGCACGACCAGGTCCCAGGCCACGCCGGCCAGCAGCGGGCCGTAGCGCGCCCGCCGCGGCAGGCTCCACAGGCGGGTCAGGTCGGCCTGGAAGGTGACGAAGTACAGCCGCCGGGTCACGGCCAGGCGGCTGCGCAGCCCGTGCCGGGCGGCGGCGAGCACGTGGGCGGCCTCGTGCAGGGCGGCCGCCCCGACGCCCAGCGCGCTGACGGCGACGATGTTGAGCAGCTGGGTGTGGAACGGGAACCCGTCGCGGTACGACGGGCGCAGCGACGGCACCGCGACGAGCAGCACCGGCGCGGCGAGGGCGGCCAGGGCGTAGACGGCCCAGGCCAGCGGATGGAAGAGCGCCGCGCCGGCCCACCGGCGAAGGCGGGGGCCCGGATCGGCGCCGTCGTCGCCGGCCGATGCGGTGAAGAGGCCCTCATCGGCCAGGGTGGTCAGGAAGCCGGGCACGTCGACCGGCTCGCCGGCCGCCTCGGCGGCCCGCCGCTCGCACTCGGCGACGTCCACGCCCTCCTGGAGCCACTCGATGATCCGCGCGCCGAGCGGCGGCACCTCGACGTACTCGGCCGTGTGCGGGCTGCCCACCACGTAGCCGTCCCCGTCGGCGACCAGCGTCAGGGCCCTGATCTGGGTCAGCGACGGCATCTCAGGCCGCCGCCGCGGGGCCGCACAGGGCGCAGGCCGGGTGCCGTGGCCACGGCTCCCGGGTCGTGCGCATCCCGTCGGCCAGCTCGAAGGTGTGGTACGTCGCCGCCGCCACCGGCGGGTCGGTGCGGGTCAGGTACCGCCCGGTCTCCAGCGCCATGAACCCGGCGAGCACCTGCGCGACCGGCCCGGTGGCCCGGTTGACGAACTCCGCCGACAGCACGACCGACTGCTCGGGCTCCCCCGCCGCCCCCTCGTCGGCGCGGTTGAGCTCCAGGCACAACCGGCACGGGCTGACCCCGGGCTCCACCGACCAGTAGAACAGGGTCGAGTACTGCAGGCCACCGGTCACGAACGGCACGCCCAGCGCGAAGCAGGCCTCGTTGACCAGCAGCTGGATGTCGTTCGGGGAGTCGATGCAGCTCACCACGACGGACGCGCCC
This sequence comes from Dactylosporangium sp. NPDC000244, assembly GCF_040300725.1. Taxonomy (NCBI): domain Bacteria; kingdom Bacillati; phylum Actinomycetota; class Actinomycetes; order Micromonosporales; family Micromonosporaceae; genus Dactylosporangium; species Dactylosporangium sp. NPDC000244. The sequence goes on along the minus strand of NZ_JBEPEH010000017.1, from coordinate 144,181 downwards.
GCGCCCAGCCGGCGGATCGTGCCGGCGTCGGCCACCCGCTCGTGGACGGCCTCGACGGCCGTGGTGCCCGGGGAGTAGCGCGCCGCCCAGTCCCGCGCCGCGTCCACCTTGGCCCGCCCGATGTCGCCGTGGGCGTAGGCGAACTGCCGGGCCAGGTTCTTCTCCTCGACCATGTCGAAGTCGACCAGCCGGACCCGCCCGGCCCCGAGGCCGACCAGGGACTGCAGGACTCCGCTGCCCACCCCGCCGGCGCCGAGCAGCAGCACGTCGGCGTCGCGCATGGCCCGGTGGAAGGCCGCGCCGGGGCGCTGCAGGCCGGCGAAGAGGTCGTAGAAGCGCAGGTTGCTCTCGTAGCGGCGCCGGGTGTCCGGGTCGAGCCCGGCGTCGGAGTCGGCGCGCAGCAGGACGCCCACCTCGTCGAGGGCGGTGACGGCGGCCGCCATGTCCGCCTCGGTGACCGTGAAGCCACGCTCGCCCATGGCGGCCGGCAGCCCGGCGACGGGGTGCGCGCCCCGGGCGAGGACCTCCAGCAGCGCCGCGACGCTGCCGTCGGGGTCGGCGAGGTACGTCAGCTCGAGGGAGCGCCCGACCAGGATCACCTCGGCGGGCCGCCGGACGACGGAAATGGGTTTGAGTCTGGGCAGCATCGGCCCTCCTCTCGGGGGGGGGTTTGCACTTCGGGCGGGAAGGGGCCGGCCGGCCCTGGCCACGAGGCAGGACCGGCCGGAGGTGCACTACAGCGCGCCGATCTTCGTCTCCGGGTCCGGGTGGATCCGGGTGGCCTCGATGCGCTCAACCTTCTTGACCGTGATCTTCATGGGATCTCCTTCGGGTCGTGAACGACGGGGAGTTGCCCGTCCGACCACCAGGCTGGACCGGGCCGCGTGCAGGCGGCGTGCAGTCCGCGTGCAACCGGCCTGCGGCCCTGCTAGGAGCGCCGGTCGAGGGCTTCCAGGTGGGCGCGGACCGCGGCCCGGTCCATCCGCCGGCCCCGCGCGAGCGCCGCGGCGTAGGCGTCCGGGTCCAGCCGGGACGCGACCGCCTCGACGTGGCCGGGGGCGTTGAGCGGGTCCATGCGCTCCGGCGCGTAGCCGACCCGCCCGCCGAGCGCGTCGACCGCGCCGAGCAGCACGGCGCCGTCGGCGGGCCGGCCGGTGTGCGCGAGCGCGCCCGCCAGCAGGTGCGCGGTGGCCAGCCAGCCGGTCACGTCGTCCTGCTCGTCGAGGTCGGCCACCGCGCGGCCGGCCAGGCGCAGCGCCTCCTCGTGCGCGCCGCCGCCCAGCGCCAGCTCGGCCCGCATCCACCGGGCGGAGGAGGCGGACCAGGCGAAGCCGCTGCGGGTGCCGGCCTCGATCGCCTCGTCGAGCGCGGCGGCGGCGCCCCGCAGGTCCCCGCCGGCCCAGGCGACGTGGCCGATGCTGATGAGGGCCTCGGCCAGCAGCCAGTCCTCGCCGCACGCCGCCGCCAGGGCGTGCGCCTCCTCGCCCGCCCGGCGGCCCTCCTCGATCCGGCCCGACAGGCCCAGCAGCAGGGTGTGGTAGACCGCCGCGCGGGCCAGCGTGGCGGGGGCGCCACCCGCCCGGGCCAGCTCCAGCGCGGCCCGGATCGCGGTGCCGCTGGCCGGGAGGTCGCCGCCGAGGTACCGCAGGCAGGCGACGCCGGTGAGCGCCCGCGCCCTGGCGTCCTCGGGCGCGTCCGGGGCGGCGGCGAGCGCGGCCTCCAGCCAGCGCAGGCCCTCGACGATGTGGCCGCCGCGGTACCAGAACCAGCTCAGGTCGCCGGCCAGCCGCAGCGCGGCGCCGGCGCCGGCCGGGTCCGCCAGCCCGTGGGCGAGAGCGGCGCGCGCGTCGTCCTGCTTGGCCTCGACGGCGCGGAACCACCGCCGCGCGTCCGGCCCGCGCAGCGCCCGGTCGGCCTGCGCGGCGAGCTCGCAGGACCACGCGAGGTGGCGGCGGCGCAGGTCGGCGTGGCCGTCGGGGGTGAGGCGGCGCTCGGCGTACTGCCGCAGGGTCCGCAGCATGCGGTAGCGCCGGGGCCCGGCGACCGGCAGCACCGTGACGAGCGACTTGGTGATCAGCCCGGTCAGCGGCGCGAGCACGCCGTCGCCCTCGCCCGCGACCCGCTCGGCGGCGTCGAGGTCGAACGGGCCCGCGAAGACGCTCAGCCGCGCGAAGAGCTCCCGCTGCGGGCCGTCCAGCAGCCGGTAGGTGGCGTCGACGGCGCCGTCGAGGCTGCGGTGCCGCTCGTCGACGTCGCGCCGCGGGCTGACCAGCGCCCGCGGGTCGTCGAGCCGGTCCAGGATCTGCGCGGGTGAGAGCGCGACCAGCTGGGCCGCGGCCAGCTCGACGGCCAGCGGCAGCCCGTCGAGGCGCTCGCAGAGGGCCGCGACGACCGCCCGCTCGGCCTCGCCGCAGGTCCAGCCGGGCGCGACGGCCGCGGCCCGGTCCAGGAACAGCTCCACCGCGGCCGTGCCGGCGGGCAGCGGCGGCACCGCGTACTGCCGCTCCCCCGCGATGCTCAGCGGCGAGCGGGAGGTGAGCAGGACGCGCAGGCCCGGCGCCTGCGCCAGCAGCCGGCGCACGACGCCGGCCAGCGCGGCAAGGAGCTGCTCGCCGTTGTCCAGCAGCAGCACGACCGGCCGGTCGCCGACGGCCTCGGCGATCCCGGCCACGCCGGTCGGCACCGCCAGCCCGAACGCCTGCGTCAGGGCCGGCTCGAGCAGCGTGCCGTCCTCGACGCCGGCGAGCTCGGCGAGGCGCACGTCGACGGCCAGGCCCCGGCACAGCTCCATGGCGAGCCGGGTCTTGCCGGCGCCGCCGGGGCCGGTGACGGTGACCAGCCGGTGCTCGTCGAGCAGCGCCCGGACCTCGGCGAGCTCCCGCTCCCGCCCGACGAAGCGGTCGAGGACGGGCGGGATCGCGTTGACCGGCCCGGGGGCCGAGACGGGGACGGGCGCGGGGGCCAGCCCGGCGTCCTGGCGCAGCATCGCCCCGGCCAGCGCCTGCAGCTCCTCGCCCGGGTCGAGGCCGAACTGCTCGGCCAGCAGGGCGCGCAGCTCGTGGTAGGCGGCCAGTGCCTCGGCCGGGCGCCCGGCGCGGTACAGCCCCAGCATGAGCTGCGCCCGGCTGAGCTCCCGCAGCGGCTCCGCGGCCACGACCTCGGCCGAGCGGGCCACCGCCTCGGCCGTGCGCCCGAGCGCGAGCAGGCACTCGACGCGCAGGTCCTCGGCGACCCGCCGCAGCTCGGTGAGGCGCGCGATCTCGGCCTGCGCGAACAGCTCGCCCGCCACGTCCAGCAGCGCCGGGCCGCGCCACAGCCGCAGGGCCGCCTCGGCGGCGGCCAGCGCGCCGTCCGGGTCGCCGCCGGCCAGCGCGGCCCGGGCGTCGGTGAGGCCGGCCTCGAAGCGGCGGGCGTCGACCTGACCGGCGGCGGCCGCCACGCGGTACCCGCCCGCGTGGTGGCCCAGCGCGTCGCGGCCCAGCGCCCGCCGCAGCCGCGACATGTAGCTCTGCAGCGCGTTCACCGCGCTCGGGGGCGGGTCGTCGCCCCAGACGTCCGCGATGAGCCGGTCGGCGGCGACGTACCGGCCGGGGTGCAGCAGCAGCGCGATGAGCACGGCCCGCGGCTTGGCCCCGCCGAGCGGCACCGCCGCACCCGCGACGACGACCTCCAGCGGCCCCAGGATCCGGAACTCCACACTCCTCCTCAACGACGGCTCGGCCCCAGCCGAGGATGGCACACGTGCGCACCGGCCTCGCCCGGCGGCGAGCGGTCCGCCCGGCGCAAGGCAGAATCGGGCGGGTGCACGCCGCCGAGACCATCACCGACCCCGACGACACGCGGATCGCCGACTACCGGGCGCTCACCGACCTGGAACTGCGCACCCGCTGGGAGCCGCCCAACGGGCTGTTCATCGCCGAGGGAGAGCTCGTCCTGCGCCGCGCGCTGCGGGCCGGCTACCGCATCCGCTCCGTCCTCATCGACGCCAAGCGCGTCGCGCAGCTCGACGACGTGCCCCTCGGCGACGTGCCCGTGTACGCCGGCGACCAGGCGACGCTCGAGGCCATCACCGGCTTCCACGTCCACCGCGGCGTCCTCGCCTCGTTCCACCGCAGGCCCGACCTCACGGCGGCCGAGGTCCTCGCGTCCGCCCGGCGCGTGGCGATCCTCGAGGACGTCAACAACCACACCAACGTAGGCGCGATCTTCCGCGGGGCGGCGGCCCTGGGCCTGGACGCGGTGCTGCTCTCGCCGACCTGCGCGGATCCGCTGTACCGCCGCAGCGTGCGCGTGAGCATGGGCGAGGTGTTCGCGGTGCCGTACGCCCGCCTGGAACCGTGGCCGTCGGCGCTGGCCACCGTGCGCGCCGCCGGGTTCACGGTGCTGGCGATGACCCCGGCCCCCGACGCCATCGCGATGCGCGACCTGACCCCGGCGCAGCGCGAACGCCCGGCCCTGCTGCTGGGCGCGGAGGGCCCGGGCCTGACGGCGGCCGCGATGGCGGCGAGCGACGTGCGCGTGGTCATCCCGATGCACAACGGCGTCGACTCCCTCAACGTGGCCGCGGCCGCGGCGGTCGCGTTCTACGAGCTCTGCCGCTGAGGAAGATCATGGCTCGGGTCCGCGTCAGTCACTGACCGTCGCTCCCGCCAGACATCCCGGCCTCCGCGGTGCCAAGGGCAGGACCGGCCGGCGTTCACGGTTCGCGATCGGTGGACCGGGCCATGGCGGCGAGCCCACCGACGGCCAGCAGCGCGAGCACCGCGGGGACGAGGAACACGCGCGGGAGCCCGGCCGCCTCGGCGCCGATGCCACCGGCGGCGCCGCCCAGGGCGGAGGCCAGCGCGGTGGAGCTCATGAAGATCGCGGACGCGGTGGCGACGGCGGTGGGCAGCAGGCGCTGGGCGACGATGATGCCGAGGGTGGCGAAGACGCCCCAGACGCCGCCCATGAGGATCTGCCCCGCGAAGAGCCCGGCCGGGGTGGCGGTGAACGCGAAGCACAGGTTGGCCGCGACGCCGAACCCGGCGCCGAGGGTCATCAGCCGCATCATGCCGGTCCGGCGGGCCACGATCACGGCGACGGGCATCAGGAGGATCTCGGCCAGCGGCTGGATGCCGATGATCGCGCCGCTGAGGCCGGCCGCGAAGTGCAGCTGCCCGTTCATGTAGATCGGCAGGTAGGCGTACTTGATCGGCTCGCCGGCGTACACCAGCACGTAGAGGCCGGTGAACGCCAGCAGCGGCAGCATCGCCCGCAGGCCCGGGCGGCCGGCGTCCGGCGCGCCGCCGGGCCCGGCCGGGGCGGCGGGGGCCGTCCGGAGCGTTCCGAGCGGGACGATCTGGGCGAGCGTGCACACGGCGGTGGCGACCAGCATGGTGCGCAGCGACGTCTGGGCGGCCAGGAACGACCCGGCGACCGGGCCGACCACCCAGCCGCCGGTCAGGGCCATCCGCACGACGGCGACCACCCCGTCGTTGTTCGGCCCGGGGTGCGCCCGCAGCTCGTCGTGGACGGCCGCGAAGAGCTGCGACGTCGCGGCCCCGCCGAACCCGCCGATCACCGCGCTGATCACGTAGGGCATCCACAGCTCGGTCGACCAGGCGATGCCCGCCCAGCCCGCGAACCCGGCGACGGCGCACACCCGGAACAGCCCGAGCCGCCGCCCGGTGCGGTCCGAGCGGCGGCCGATCAGGAATCCGGCCACCGGCGCGGCCAGGTTCGTCAGGTAGAACAGCCCGGCCGCGGTGAGGGACGCGTGCAGGTCGTCGACCAGGAACGACGCGATCTGCGGGGCGGCGGCGGAGAACCCGAGCGCGGACAGGAACACCGCGATCGCGGCCCCGCGCAGCAATGGCGAGGCGAGGGTCAGCCGCAGCGCCGACGCGGGCGCCACGGGCTCGCCGAGCGCCGGCTCGACCTGCTCGGGAAGGGTCATCCGCGGGGCCTCCACGTCATGGCCGCAGATTCTTCCAATGGAAGAATCTTCGGTCAAGCGGGAGGTTCGCCCGGCGGCAGGAGCCGTTCGAGCAGGGCGAGCGCCCGGCGCACGTCCACGGCCTCCGGGTCGAGCAGCCACTGCAGCTGCAGCCCGTCGGAGGCGGCGATGACCAGCGACGCCGCGTCGGCGGGATCGATGTCCGCGGCGATCGCGCCGGCACGCTGGCCAGCGCGGACGCGCTCGGCGAGATGCTCGCGCACCGCCCGGAAGCGGTCCCGCACGAACTCCTGCGTCAGCGGATGCTGCGCGCCCTGCAGCGCGTCGGTGCTCAGCGTGGCGTAGAGCTCCACCAGGCCCGGGATCGCGCGGTTGCGCCGCGCGCTGCGCTCCATCACCGCGACCGCCGAGATGTCCTCCGGCGGCGGGTCCGCGTGCTCGAGGCGCTCGTGCGCGCGGTACACCTCGACCAGCAGCTCGTCGCGGGACGAGAAGTAGTACCGCAGCGCCGCGTGGGAGACCCCGATCGCCGCCCCGATCGCCCGCAGGGAGGCGCCCACCCCGCGCTCCGCGAACAGCTCGATGGCCCGGGACAGGATCTCCGCCCGCCGGTGCTCGGCCTTGCGGTACGACCGCTCACGCCCCGCGGCGCCGTCCTTCTCCACCCGCGCATCGTACGAAGCGGCAGGGGTGCGCCGACAACGGCGAGGGCCGCCCGGGGCGAACCGGGCGGCCCTCGAAACACGTGCGGTCAGACGTTGTCTCGCTGCCCCGTGGGCAGGGAGCCGCGCGACAACGGCGAGGGCCGCCCGGGGCGAACCGGGCGGCCCTCGAAACACGTGCGGTCAGACGTTGTCGCGCTGCTCCGTGGGCAGGGAGCCGAACGCCGAGGCCGCCGCGCCCGGGGAGCCCGGCAGCTCGCGCGTCGGCTGGTCGCCCGACACCTGGGCCGCGGCCGCCGCGGCCTCGGCGTTGGCCGCCGCGGCGGCCTCCTCCGCGGCGCGCCGGGCCTCCAGGACCTCCTCGGACTCGGCCTCCTCGACCGAGGACTGGTCGACGTGGCGCGAGCGCTCCTCGTTGGACATGGTGGCCATCCCGCCCAGGGCGCCCCCGATGCCCTCGAGGGCCTTGGTGAGCTCGACCGGGAGGATCCACAGCTTGTTCGACTGGCCGGCGGCGATCTGCGGCAGCGACTGCAGGTACTGGTACGCCATGACCTTCGAGTCCGGGTTCGCCAGGTGGATGGAGTCCACGACGGTCCGGATGGCCTTCGCCTGGCCCTCGGCGGTCAGGATGCGGGACTGCCGCTCACCCTCGGCCCGCAGGACTGCCGCCTGCTTCTCACCCTCGGCGGTCAGGATCTGCGACTGCTTGAGACCCTCGGCGTGCAGGATCGCGGCACGGCGGTCGCGCTCGGCGCGCATCTGCTTCTCCATGGAGTCGCGGATGCTCGGCGGGGGCTCGATCGCCTTGATCTCGACGCGGGTGACCTTGATGCCCCAGCGGCCCGTCGTCTCGTCCAGCACGCCGGAGAGGTGACGGTTGATCTCGTCGCGGCTCGTGAGCGCCTTCTCCAGGTCGAGCGAGCCGATGACGTTGCGCAGGGTGGTGACGGTCAGCTGCTCGATGGCCTGCAGGTAGGAGAAGATCTCGTAGGTCGCGCGGACGGAGTCGACGACCTTGAAGTACAGCACCGTGTCGATCGAGACGACCAGGTTGTCGGACGTGATCACCGGCTGGGGCGGGAAGTTGACGACCGCCTCCCGCTTGTCGACCTTGTTGCGCACGGAGTCGATGAAGGGCACCAGGATGTTCAGGCCGGGCGTGAGGGTCCGGCTGTACTTCCCGAGCCGCTCCACCACGTACTCGACCTGCTGCGGCACCACCTTCACCGACTTGACGACGGTGATGATGCCGATGAGGGCGGCGACGATGACGACCACCGCCAGGAACACGCTTGGATCCACTGGGCTCAGTCCTTCCACACCATTGCGGTGGCACCCTTGATCTCGATCACCCGGACCCGTTCTCCCGCGGCGAAGGTCTGCGTGGCGTCGTAGGGCCGGGCCCGCCACAACTCCCCGTCGATCTTGATCATGCCGCTGTCGGTGTCCACATCCTCCATCACAAGCGCCATCGAACCCTCGATGGCCTCGACACCCATCTGGGTGTCGCGTTCGTCGCGTTGCATGTAGCGGCGCAGCGTGGGGCGCACCGCCACGAAGGACAGCGCGCTCACGACGGCGAAGACGACGGCCTGGATCGGCTCGTTGGCCCCCAGGGCGGCGGCCCCGGCGGCGGCGAACGCGCCGATCGCGAACATCAGCAGCACGAACGTGGTCGTGAAGATCTCCGCCGCGACGAGCGCGGCGCCGACGATCAGCCAGACGATCAGCCAGACATCCACCCCTCGATCGTGTCACGACGATGCACGTCGTGCCGCATCCGGCGGCCGCCCGTTGCGGGAACCTTGCGAAAGTCCCGCCACCCTTGCGCGATGTGGACAGTTGGGCTGATCGTGACCCCCGTGCCCCTCCTGCCCGAGACCACCGCCCGCATCGACGAACTCATCGCCCGCGCCCACGCCGGCGCGCGGGTGCCGACGCTGGTCGCGGGCGTGGTCCGCGACGGGGCGCTGGCCCACACCGCGCACGCCGGCCCCTACCGGCCCGGGACGCAGTTCCGGATCGGCTCGATCACCAAGACCATGACGGCCGCGCTCGTCCTGGCCCTGCGCGACGAGGGGCGGCTGGCCCTCGACGACCTGCTGTACCGCCACCTGCCCGGCACCCCGGTGGGCGCGGTGACACTGCGCCAGCTGCTCGGGCACGCCGGCGGGGTGCAGCGCGAGCCCGACGGCGACTGGTGGGAGCGCCACGGCGGCACCGACGTGGAGACGTTCCTGTCCACGCTGACCGCGGACAAGGTGGCGTACCCCCCGCTGCACGGCTTCCACTACTCCAACCTCGCCTACGGGCTGCTGGGCGCGGTGGTGAGCCGGCTGGGCGGCGAGGAGTGGGCGGAGATGCTCGGCAAGCGGCTGCTGCGCCCGCTCGGGCTGGAGCGCACCACGTACGCCGCGGCCGAGCCGTACGCCCGCGGGTACGTCATGCATCCCTGGCTCGACCAGATGCGCGAGGAGCCGCACCCGGACGCCGGCGCGATGGCCCCGGCCGGGCAGCTGTGGTCGACCGTCGAGGACCTCGCCCGCTGGGCCGCGTTCGTGGCCGACCCGGACCCGGCGGTGCTGGCCCCGGCGACCATGACGGAGATGTGCGCGCCGTTCGTGCTCAGCGACCTCGAGTCGTGGCGCGCCGGGCACGGGCTCGGCATCCAGCTGTGGCGGCGCGGCGAGCGGGTCTTCGTGGGCCACAGCGGCTCGATGCCCGGCTACGTGGCCGTGTTCGCGGCCCATCGGCCCTCGCGGACCGCGGTGGTGGCCTTCGCCAACGCGTACACCATGCATCACCCCGGCGGGCTGAGCGCCTTCGGCCTCGACCTGCTCGAGACGGTCCTGGACCGCGAGCCGGTCCGGTCCGCGCCGTGGGCCCCGGGGCCGCCCCCGCCGGCCGGGATCGCGCCGCTGACGGGGCGCTGGTGGTGGATGGGGCGCGAGTACGAGGCCGGCTGGTCCGGCGACGCGCTCGTGGTGACCCCGCTGACCACCGGCGACACGCCGTGGCGCTTCGAGCCCGACGGGCCGGCGCCGGACCGCTGGCGGGGTCGTTCGGGCGAGAACGACGGCGAGGTCCTGCAGGTGCGCCGCTCGCCGTCGGGTGAGGTGGTCGCGCTGGACATCGCCACCTTCGTGTTCACCCGCGAGCCCTGGCCGGTCTAGCGGTCCGCTTCAGAGGTCTGCCTCAGAGGTCTGCTTCAGAGGTCTTCGTCGGGTTCCGTCACGAAGTCGATCAGCCGCTCCATCGAGTTGATCAGCGGCGTCTCCACGTCCCGGAAGCTCGACACCGAGGCGAGGATGCGCCGCCACAGCTCGGCCGGCTCGGCGACCCCGAGGGCCGCGCAGACGCCCTCCTTCCACGGCTGCCCCGGCGGCACGACCGGCCACGCCCGGATGCCGACGGCCGAGGGCTTCACGGCCTGCCAGACGTCGATGTACGGGTGGCCGGTCACGAGCACGTACGGCGACTGCACCGAGGCGACCATCCGGCTCTCCTTCGAGCCTGGTACCAGGTGGTCCACCAGCACCCCGAGCCGCGCCACGGGCCCGGGCCCGAACGCCCGGACGGCGGCGGCGAGCTCGTCGATGCCGTCCAGCGGCTCCACGACCACGCCCTCGACGCGCAGGTCATCGCCCCAGATGCGCTCGACCAGGGCGGCGTCGTGGATGCCCTCGACCCAGATCCGGCCGCGGCGGGCCACCCGGGCGGTGTGCCCGGCCACCGCGATCGAGCCCGAGGCGGTGCGCTGCCGCTGCGGCCGGGCGCGCTGCGGCGCGGGCCGCACCAGGGTCACCGCGCGCCCCTCGAGGAGGAACGCGGCCGGATCGAGCGGGAAGTTGCGCCGGTTGCCGTGCCGGTCCTCCAGCACGACCGCGCCGAACTCGAAGCCGACCACGGCCCCGCAGAACCCCGAGTCGGCGTCCTCCACGACCAGCTCGAGCTCGGCCTCCACCACGGGAACCGCCCGCCGGCGGCGCCAGTCGTTGTTCGCCAGGACATCCATGGCCGGGAAGCGTATCGGCTGACGGCCTGTTCGCCTGCGAGACATACCGGCACGTCAGCACGTACCCTTGCTCCCATGTCCCCCGCAGCACGCGCGGCGACCCTCCAGGCGCGCCGCTCGGCGCGTTTCGTGGCATGGGTCCGGGCGTGGCGCGCCGGCCTGGTGCCGTGCGACGACGCCGCCGCCGAGATCTCCGGCGACGAGGAGCACATGGTCTCCGACGTCCCCGGCACCTGGACCGACGTGTCGCTCGCCGACGCCCTGCCGTCGCTGGCGAAGCTGCACCCGGACGAGGTGCGCCTGGTGCTGCCCGCGCCCGGCGACCCGCGCGGCCTGCCCGGCCCCGGCCCGTTCACGGGCGCGGCGCTGCTGGCCGGCGAGGGGGTGCTCGCGGGCCCGCTGGGCTTCGTGCCGGAGGTCCGCCTGCACACCTCGGGCTCGGGCGACGAGTTCGAGACCGTGCGCTGGCAGGTGTTCGCCCTGCCGCAGGAGCGCCCGCCGGCCCACGAGCCGACCGCGGCCGAGGCCGAGGCCGAGCTCTCCGCGGAGCTGGTCACGGCGACCCGGACCCTGGCCAAGCTCGACATCGCCCAGTGGCGCCCCGAGCTGGCGGGCGCGATCGAGGCCATCCGCAAGCCGGACGGCGCGACGGACCTCCCGCCCGGCTACGACCCGCGGGCGCGGCGCCTCTACGCGCGCGCCAGCACCCTCGACCGCGTGCTGGCGCTGGCCGAGCACGCGGCCCCGGGCGGTGCCGTCAACGGCTACGAGGTCCAGCAGCGCGACGCCGCCCTGCGGCCCCTGACCACGGCCTGCCGCCGGGCCCTGGTGGCCGCCTGCAACGCCCCGCTGCTGTAGCCGCTGCTGTCGCTCAGACCTCGTCGATCAGGTGCGCCACCGACGGGATGATGCGCGAGGGGCGGTAGGGGTAGCGCTCCACGTCCGCCGTCGTGCTGATGCCGCTGAGCACCAGGATGGTCTCCAGGCCGGCCTCCAGCCCGCACAGGACGTCGGTGTCCATGCGGTCGCCTATCATGGCGGTGGTCTCGGAGTGGGCGTCGATGCTGTTCAGGGCCGAGCGCATCATCATCGGGTTGGGCTTGCCGATGAAGTACGGCTCGATCCCCGTGGCCTTCGAGATCAGCGCGGCGACCGCCCCGCAGGCCGGCAGCGCGCCCTCGTTGGACGGCCCGGTGGCGTCGGGGTTGGTGCAGATGAACCGGGCGCCGTTGTTGATCAGGCGGATCGCGGTGGTGATCGCCTCGAAGGAGTACGTCCGGGTCTCACCCAGCACCACGTAGTCGGGCTCGGTGTCGGTGAGGATGTACCCGACCTCGTGCATCGCCGTGGTGAGCCCCGCCTCGCCGATGACGTAGGCGGTGCCTCCCGGGCGCTGCGTGTCGAGGAACTCGGCGGTCGCCAGCGCGGAGGTCCAGATCGCTGACTCCGGCACGTCGAACCCTATGCGGCGCAGCCGGGCCTGCAGGTCACGCGCGGTGTAGATCGAGTTGTTGGTCAGGATCAGGAACGGCTTGCCGGACGAGCGCAGCCGGTTGACGAACTCCGGTGCGCCCGGCACGGGCTCGCCCTCGTGCACGAGGACCCCGTCCATGTCGGTGAGCCAGGACTCGATGGGCTTGCGTTCTCTCACGCGCAACATACTCCCTCAGCAACGTTTCGAGCCTATGCGCGTTTCGGTGACGCGCAGCAGTCAGCCGGGCAGAAATCCCAGGTGGGGACGGTTCCGAGCGCGTGACGCACATTACTGTGAGCAATAACGCGCTCGTCGACGAGCTCGCGGACCATGTCGGCGAAGCGCGGGTCGGCGCCGGGCGTCCCGGCCCGCGCGTAGGCGAGCCCGAGCCGCGCCGCGGTCGCCGCGGCCTCCTCGTCGAGGTCCCAGATCACCTCGAGATGATCGGAGACGAACCCGACCGGGCTGACGACGACCTCGGCGACCCCGGCCCCGGCGAGCGCCTCGAGGTGGTCGTTGACGTCCGGCTCCAGCCACGGCACCTGCGGCGGCCCGGAGCGGCTCTGCCAGACCAGGTCCCACTCGACCCCCGGCGCGGCCCGCTCGGCGACGAGGGCGGCGGCCTCGCGCAGCTGGGCCTCGTACCGCCCGGCGCCCCCGGGCCCGCTGGCCGCGTTCATGGCGGCCGGGATGGAGTGCGCGGTGAACACCAGCCGCGCGGGCGTCCGCCCGGGCAGGGTGGCCAGGGCCGCCCGCACCGCGTCGGCGTGCGGCTCGATGAAGCCGGGATGGTCGTGGTAGTGCCGGATCTTGTCGATGACCGGCGCGCCCGGCACCTCGGCCCGGGCCCGGTCGATGTCGTCGAGGTACTGGCGGCAGGAGGAGTACGACCCGTAGGCGCTCGTCACGAAGGCGATCGCGTGCCGCACGCCGTCGTCGCGCATCTGCCGCACCGTGTCGGCGAGCATCGGGTGCCAGTTGCGGTTGCCCCAGTAGATCGGCAGGTCCAGCCTCGGCCGGAGCGCGTCGAGCAGCTCGCGGCACTGGGCGTTGATCGGCGAGACCCCGCCGAAGTGCCGGTAGTGCCCGGCGACGGCCTCCAGGCGCTCGCGCGGGATGCCCCGGCCGCGGGTCACGTTCTCCAGGAACGGCAGGACGTCGTCCTGCCCCTCCGGACCGCCGAACGAGAGCAGGAGGAACGCGTCGTAAGCCACGCGCACCATTGTGCTCCTGAGCGATTCACCCCTCGCCCGCCACCTCACCCCGGCGGGCGCTCAAGCTCGCCCGTGTCCCGATCCCGGGGCGGTGCTGCGGCTGCTGGGCGTAGTGCCGGATGACCGCCGCCAGCAACACCCGATCCACCCGGAGCCGGGTCAGCGGCAGGCAGAGCGCCGCCCGGCGCAGGATTCTGCTCTTGACACCGCGGACCTGGCTGGGCGGCCCTCTCCGGCCGAAGGCCTTCAGGGCCGCCCATTGTCTGGCGGGAGCAACGGTCAGCGACTGACGCGGACCCGAGCAGAAAATCCCCTCAGGAGGTGCCGCCGATGGCGTGGTAGCCGCCGTCGACGTGCACGATCTCGCCCGTCGTGGCCGGGAACCAGTCCGACATCAGCGCGCAGCAGGCCTTGCCCGCGGCCTCCTGGTCGTAGAGGTCCCAGCCCAGCGGCGCGGACTTCGCCCAGGTGTCCTCGAACACGGCGAAGCCCGGGATCGACTTCGCCGCCATCGTGCGCAGCGGGCCCGCCGCCACCAGGTTCACGCGGATGCCGCGCGGGCCGAGCTCGCGGGCCAGGTAGCGCGACGTCGACTCGAGGCCGGCCTTGGCCACGCCCATCCAGTCGTACACGGGGTAGGCCCGCGTCGCGTCGAAGTCCAGGCCCACGATCGAGCCGCCGGTGCCCATGAGCGGCAGGCAGGCGACGGCGAGCGACTTGAACGAGAACGTCGACACGTGCACCGCCGTGGCCACGTCCTCCCACGGGGCGGTCAGGAAGTCGCCGCCGAGGCAGGACGGCGGGGCGAAGGCGATGGAGTGCAGCACGCCGTCGAGGCCGTCCACGTGCTCGCGCACCTTGTCGGCCAGGCCGTCGAGGTGCTCCTTGTTGGTCACGTCGAGCTCGATCACCGGCGCCTCCTGCGGCAGCCGCTTGGCGATGCGCTCCACCAGCGACAGCCGGCCGAAGCCGGTGAGCACGACCTTGGCGCCCTGCTCCTGGGCGAGTTTCGCGGCGGCGAAGGCGATCGACTGGTCGGTGATGATCCCGGTGATCAGCAGCCGTTTGCCCTCGAGAAGTCCACCCATGATTGCGCAATCTCCCTAGAAAGTAGTCAGTGGCCCATGCCCAGGCCGCCGTCCACGGGGATGACGGCGCCGGTGATGTAGGCCGCGGCGTCGCTCGCCAGGAAGGTCACCACGTCGGCGACCTCCTCGGGCTTCGCCATGCGGCCCAGCGGGATGTTCTTCCTGTACTCGGCCTGCGTCGCCTCCGGCAGGACCGCCGTCATGTCCGTCTCGATGAACCCGGGCGCGACCACGTTGGCGGTGATGTTGCGGCTGCCGAGCTCGCGGGTGATCGATCGGGCCATGCCCACCAGGCCGGCCTTGCTGGCGGCGTAGTTCACCTGGCCCGGGCTGCCGTAGAGGCCCACGACCGAGGAGATGAAGATGATCCGGCCCCAGCGGGCGCGCAGCATCTTGCTCGCGGCGCGCTTGGCGCAGCGGAACGAGCCGGTCAGGTTGGTGTCCACGACGCCGGTGAACTGCTCCTCGCTCATGCGCAGCAGCAGCGTGTCCTGCGTGACGCCGGCGTTGGCGATGAGCACCTCGACCGGGCCGAGCGCGTTCTCCACCTCGGTGAAGGCGGCGTCCACGGCGGCACTGTCGGTGATGTCACACTGCACGCCGAAGAGACCCTCCGGAGCCCCGGAACCACGGTGCGTCACCGCCACGCGGTCACCCTGCTTGGCGAACGCCTGCGCGATCGCCAGTCCGATGCCCCGGTTCCCGCCGGTGACCAGTACGGTCCTCGCCACGGTGCCGCCTTTCAAAGCTCGTGGAAATCTGTAGGGAGCGTAGGTGCTACCGCATGGTAGGTACCAATGCGCCGGGCGGCTGATGCCGGGATTGGCGACAGGGCGTAGCATTGGGCCCGTCCGGCACCCGGCCGTATTGACGGCTGGGTTCCTTTCGCTGACCGTCCGGCACGGCAGCTGCTCCCAGGAGGTGATCGCTGTGCGAAGTAGCGATCCCTCCAGTCGTGGCCGGTAGCAGCAGATCACCCGCCACGGCTTCCGTGTGTCTGTTCTCTCCTTCTGTCTGAGACAACACCCGTTGGAGCATCTCGTGAGCCGTTTCGTCGCGCCCGTTGGCTTCTTCCTGGCCGCCGCCTGGGTGGCCGCGCTCTTCTACCTGGTCGGCGCCCACTAGGGCAGACGCGAGCCCCACAGCAGGCTCAGTCCGCCCGCGCACAGCGCCAGCAGGAACCCGAACCCGAGGTACCACTGGGTGATCTCCCGCGGCTTCGTGCGGAAGCCGATGGAGCTGCCCATGTCCGAGTAGACGCGCTTGAGCTCGTCCTTGCTGGCGGCCTCGTAGAAGTACCCCTTGGTGACCTCCGCCACCTTCTGCAGCGAGGGGCGGTCGACCGGCACCCGCTGCGGCGTGTTGCCGATGCGTACCACGCCCTCGTCGGTGCCGAAGGCGATCGTCGACACCGGCACGTTGGCCGCCGACGCCGCCGCGGACGCGTCCTCCAGCGAGCGGCCCGCGGTGCGGAAGCCGTCGGAGAGCAGCACGATCCGGGCCGGCGGCGGGCCGGCCGCGCCGTCCGCGGGCACCGTGCGGATCGCGTCGAGGCTCGTGAAGACCGCCTCGCCGGTCGCCGTGGACTCCTGCAGGGTCAGGCCGTCGATGGCCTGCATCACCGAGCTGCGCTCCTTCGTCGGCGAGACCAGCACGCTCGCGGTCTTGGCGAAGGAGACCAGCCCGACGTTGAAGCTCGGCGGGAGCTGCTTGACGAAGTCGATCGCCGCCGACTTGGCCGCGTCGATGCGCGTCGGGGCCACGTCGGTCGCCTGCATCGACAGCGACACGTCGATGGCGAGCATGATCGTGGCCCGCTCCAGCGGCTCCTTGGTGTCGACCGACGGGCGGGTCAGGCCGAAGGCGAGGATCACCAGGCTGAGCAGGAACGCCGCGGCGCTGACGTGCCGGCGCGCGCCGATGCCCTTGGGCACCAGGCTGCTGAGCAGGTCGACGTTGGTGAAGCGCACCGCGAACGCGCGGCGGTGCAGCTGCCGCCAGATGTAGATGCCGATGACCCCCGCGACGGGGATCAGGGCGAGCAGCCACCACGGCGAGAGCAGACGGATCATCGGGTCGTACCTCGAGTTCGAGCGTGTCGCTGGGCCGCGACGAACCGGACGATGTCCAGGAGCCAGTCGGAGTCGGTGCGCAGCCGCAGATGGGACGCACCGGCGCCGCGCAGGGCCGAGGCTATCTCGGCCCGCTGGGCGGCGGCCGCGTGCGCGTAGCGGTGGCGCAGCTTCGGGTCGGCCGTCTGCACCTCGTGCGTCCGGCCCGTCTCCGGGTCCACGAGCGCGATGACGCCGACGTTGGGCAGCTCCAGCTCCCGCGGGTCGACGACCTCGACGGCGAGCAGGTCGTGGCGCACGCCGAGCTTGCGCAGCGGGCGCGCCCACTGCTCCGGCGGCGTCATGAAGTCGGAGATCACCACGGCCAGGCCGCGCCGGCGCGGGGGCCGGTTGAGCATGTCGATGAGCGCGCCGAGGTCCGCGCGGCCGGGCCGGCCCCGGGTGAGCGCGATCGTGCGCAGCAGCCCCTGGGCGTCCTTGCGGCCGGGGCGCGCGGGCAGGCGGGTCAGGTCGTCGGCGGTCCCCACGACGGCCCCGATGCGGTTGCCGCCCCGCACGGTCAGGTGCGCCACCGCGGCCGCCGCGGCCACCGCAAGGTCCCGCTTGAGGTACTGCGCGGTGCCGAAGTCGAGGCTGGCGCTCAGATCCACGGCGAGCCAGGTCTCCAGCTCGCGGTCGGCGACGGTCTGGCGGACGTGGGGCAGCGTGGTGCGCGCCGTGACCGGCCAGTCCATGCGGCGCACGTCGTCGCCCGGGCGGTACTCCCGCGACTCCCCCGCCTCCGTGCCCGGCCCGGGCAGCAGGCCGAGGTAGTCGCCCTGCAGCAGCCCGTCGAGCTTGCGCGTGACGAGCAGCTGCATGCGGTTGAGGACGACCTCCGCGCGGGCGTCGTCCAGGCCGGTGCCGCTCTGGATCTTCACCGCCCCGGCCACGTGGTGATCGTGGTCGTGCCGCCCGGACCCGGCTGCCCGGGCTGGCCCGCGGGGGCGGTGGTCGCCTGCTGGCGGGGCGCGACGGTGGGCGGCGGCACGGCGGCGAGCACCCGGCGCACGACGTCGTCGGCCGGGATGTCGTCGGCGAGCGCGTCGTAGGAGAGCACGAGCCGGTGGCGCAGGATGTCGGGGGCGATGTCCTGCACGTCCTGCGGCAGCGCGTAGTCCCGGCCACGCAGCAGGGCCAGCGCGCGTGACGCCCGCACGATGCCGAGCGAGGCGCGGGGGCTCGCACCGTACTGAATGAGGTGCGCGATGTCCCCCAGCCCGTGCTCGGCCGGGGCGCGGGTCGCGACCACCAGCCGCACCGCGTAGTCCACGAGCGCGTTGTGCACGAAGACGTCGTCGGCCTTGTCCTGCAGCGCCATGAGCTCCTGGGTGGTGAGCACCGCGGTCGGCTCCGGGGTCTTCACGCTGACCCGGTAGACGATCTCGCGCTCCTCGGCGTCGGTCGGGTACCCCACCTGGATCTTCATGAGGAACCGGTCGCGCTGGGCCTCGGGCAGCGGGTAGACGCCCTCCTGCTCGATCGGGTTCTGGGTGGCCATCACCAGGAACGGGCGGGGCACGTCGTAGGTCTCGCCGCCGATCGACACCTGCTGCTCGGCCATGACCTCCAGCAGCGCCGACTGCACCTTGGCGGGCGCCCGGTTGATCTCGTCGGCGAGCAGGAAGTTCACGAACACGGGTCCGAGCTCGACGTCGAACTTCTCGCTGGACTGCCGGTAGATCCGGGTGCCGACGATGTCGGCCGGGACCAGGTCCGGAGTGAACTGGATGCGGGAGAAGGTGCCGCCCACGACCCGGGCGAGGGTCTCCACGGCGAGCGTCTTGGCGACGCCGGGCACGCCCTCCAGCAGCACGTGTCCGCGGCACAGCAGGGACACGAACATCCGCTCGATCATGCGGTCCTGGCCGACGATCACCCGCTTGACCTCGAAGAGCGCCCGTTCGAGCACGGTCGCGTCCTGAGCTGGGGTCGAGACAGGGTTGTTCGGCTCGGTCACCGGTCCTCCACGCGCGCGCTTGTACTTCCCAGTCAACCTAACGTCGGAACAAACCTAACGCCGGTCAACCTAGCGTCGCACGGCGCGGCGACCGATCGCGATCCGATGCTCCTGAGAGCCTACTGGGAGTTGCCTCCCCGGCGGCTTGGCCCGATATATCACATATGCGGCTATCGATTCGGGGGATTTTCGTCACCGGGCAAGCGTGACGACTGGACACCACCCGTACCGCAGTGGGTACGATTCACCCGTCGCCGGGCGGCTTCCCCCGTGGCCGCCCGGCGCTCACACTCTTGGCGTGGACATGATGATCTGCTCCGCGAAGGGTTGCCGTTCCGAGGCCCGCTGGCAGCTGCTGTGGAACAATCCCAAGCTGCACACGCCCGAGCGGCGCAAGATCTGGCTGGCCTGCGACGAGCACCGGGACTCACTCGGCGAGTTCCTCGCGGTGCGCGGCTTCCTGCGCGAGACCACTACGCTCGAGGGGTGAACGCTCCGGTCGCGCCCGACCCGCTGCGCCCCTGGCCCGACACGGTCGCGTGGCGGCCGATCTCCGCGCGGTACTTTCTCGTCCGCCTCGCCGTCCTGGGCGTCTGGGTGCTGATCCTCACGCTCGCCGCCCTGGCCGCCGCGGTGCTGTGGTCGGCCTGGTGCTACGCCGCGGCCGTCGCGATCGTCACCGGCGGCGCCCTGCGCGCGGTGTTCCTGCGCCGGTCCATCCGCGCCTGGGGCTACGCCGAGCGGGCCGAGGACCTGCTGGTCCGCCACGGGCTGCTCGTGCGGCGGCTGTCGATCGTGCCGTACGCCCGGATGCAGTTCGTCGACGTGACCGCCGGGCCGATCGAGCGCGCCGCGGGCCTGGCCACGGTCACCCTGCACACGGCCGCCGCGGCGAGCGACGCCACCGTGCCGGGCCTGGAGGCCGCCGAGGCCACCCGGCTGCGCGACCGGCTCGCCGCCCTGGGCGAGATCCGGGAAGAGGGTTTGTGACCGAGCCCCTGACCCTGCCGCGGCAGCGTCTGCACCCGCTGACGCCGCTGGTGCGCGGGGCCAAGCTGGTCGCCCTGGCCGCCGTCGCCGTCTCCTGGCGCGGCCTGTCCGACCTCGGGCTGCTGCACTGGCTGATCGCCATGGTCGTGGTCCTCGTCGGCGCGGTGCTCGTGTCGGCGGTGGTGTGGGCCGTGACCGGGTACGAGGTCGTGGGCCGCGAGCTGCGCGTCCACGAGGGCCTGCTGTCGCGGCGGGTGCGGACCATCCCGCTGGAGCGGGTGCAGGCGATCGACGTCGTGCGGCCCGCCCTGGCCCGCGTGTTCGGCCTGGCCGAGCTGCGCCTCGAGGTGATCGGGGGCAGCAAGGCGGAGGCGCCGCTGGCGTACCTCACCGTCGCCGGCGCCACCGAGCTGCGCGCCTCCCTGCTCGGCCTCGCGACCGGGGCCGCGCCCGCCGCGCCCGACGACGAGCGCCCGCTGTTCACCGTGGACAACCGCCGGCTGCTGCTCGCCCAGGTCCTCACCCCGCAGCTGCTCGCGGTGCCGGTCGGCGCCGCGTTCGTCATCTGGCCGGCGCTCGCGCACCCCGACTGGACCCTGATCGGCGCGGCGAGCACCATCACCGCGTTCCTCGGCGTCTTCCAGGTGCCGGTGCGCCGCGTGCTCGACGAGTGGGACTTCCACATCGCCGACGACACCGCGGCCCTGCGCGTGCGGCAGGGCCTGCTGAACAAGCGCAGCCAGTCGGTGCCGCCGCGGCGCGTGCAGGGCGTGAAGCTGACCTGGCCGCTGCTGTGGCGCCCGGCCGGCTGGGCCCGGGCGCGCATGGACGTGGCGGGCTACGGCGGCGACGGCGACGAGCAGCTGCGCGCGGGCACGCTGGTGCCCGTCGCCGCGGCCTCCGACGCCGCATCGGTGGCTGCTTCGGTACTGGCCGAGGCCGTCATCGCCGCCCCCGTCGACGTCACCGCGCTGCCCGTGAGCCGCCCGCCCAGCCGCGCCCGGTGGCTCGGCCCGTGGTCGTGGTCGCGCATCGGGGTGGCCGTGACCGACGACGTGGTCGTGGTGCGGGAGGGCGTCCTCACCCGCGAGGTCGTGGCCGTGCCGCTGGCGCGGGTGCAGAGCGTGCGGGTCGTGCAGGGGCCGCTGCAGCGCGCGCTGTCGCTGGCGACGGTGACCGTGGACACGGCGGGCGGCCTGACCGCGACCGCCCGCCTGCGCGACGCCCAGGACGCCTACCACCTCGCGGGCGACCTGGCCGCGCGCTCCCGGGCGGCGCGCCACACCTTCGCGGCCCGCCTCGCCGCGGCGGCCCCAGCCCCGGCGCCGTCACCGTCGCCCACGGCGGCCTTCGAATTTCCCGCACCCGGGCAATGACCGTGGTCGCTAGTCTTAAGGTATGCAGCCGAGCGAGCGCCCCACGGTCGATGCCGCCTCCTGGGTCGGCGCCGTCACCCGCGTCGAGCTGACGGTCACCGACGCCGACACCGCCCAGGCCCTCGGCTCGGGCGACGTCCCGGTCCTGGCCACCCCGCGCGTGCTGGCCCTGGCCGAGGCCGCGACCGTCGGCGCCACCGCGAGCCGCCTGCCACCCGGCTACACGACCGTCGGCACGCGGGCCGACCTCGAGCACCGCGCCGCCACCCCGATCGGCGGCCACGTGGTGGCCGAGGCCCGCCTGGCCAAGGCCGACGGCCGCCGGCTCACGTTCGAGATCGTGGTCCGCGACGGCAAGCAGGTCGTGGCGGAGGGGCGCGTCGAGCGGGTCATCGTCGACCGAGCACGGTTCCTGGCGTCGTTATGACGGTCCTGCGCGAGATCGCCGCGGGGGTGCACGTGCTGCGCCACCCGGTCCTCGACGTGAACGCCACCCTCGTGGTCGGCGCCGAGGCGGCCCTCGTCGCCGACACGCTGTCCACCGCCGCGCAGGCCCGGGACCTGCTCGCCGCGGTCCGCCGCGTGACGCCGCTGCCGGTCCTCGTCGTGAACACCCACCACCACTTCGACCACTGCTTCGGCAACGTGGTCTTCGCCGCCGACGGCTCCCCGATCTGGTCGCACGAGGAGGCCGCCCGGCTGGTCGGGCCGGCCCTGCGCGACCGGGCCGTGCAAGAGCACCCCGACCTGGCCGCCGACCTCGCCGCCGTCACCCCGACGCCCGCGACCCGGCTCGTGCGCACCACCGCCGACCTCGACCTCGGCGGGCGGCCGGTGCTGCTGCGCCACTACGGCCGCGGGCACTCGATCGGCGACCTCGTGGCGCTCGTGCCGGACGCCGACGTCGTCGTCGCGGGCGACCTGGTCGAGCAGAGCGGGCCCCCGCAGTTCGACGACGCCTTCCCGCTGGAGTGGCCGGACACGGTGGCCGCCCTGCTGACCGAGATCGGCCCGCAGACGCAGGTCGTGCCCGGCCACGGCGCCGTGGTGACGCACCGGTTCGTGGCGGCCCAGCACGAGCAGCTCGCCGCCCTCGCCTGGCTGATCCGGGAGGGCGACGCGGACGGGGCGCCGCCGGAGCGGGTCGCGGCGAAGTCCCCGTTCCCGCACGAGATCACGCTGCCGGCCGTCCATCGGGGCTATCTGCACCTGAACCAGCCCTGATCCTTTTCGCCGCGCTCGACCAGCCCGCGGACGCCGCTGCTTTTTGTTGGTCACTGCTGCTTTTGCCGGTCGCTGCTGCTTTTGCCGGTCGCTGCTGCTTTGGTTGGTCGCTGCTGCTTTTGTCGCTCACTGCTTCCGGGCGAGGCGCCGACTGATGTCGCGGAGGGCGAAGGCCAGGTCGCGGCCGCTCATCGCCTGCTCCGGCACCGCCAGATGCTGCACGACGACACCCGTGAGCAGCGCGTGGTAGAAGCCGCCGATCACCCGGGCGAGCTCCGGCTCCGCCTCCGGGTCGATGCCGTGGAACAACGCGGCGAGCGCGGCCTGGGCCTGCCCCTGCGCCTCCGCCCACGCCGGTGACGGAACCGGCTGCCGCCCCAGCTGCGTGACCACCTCGAACTGCGTCGTCCACAGCGGCCGGTTCGCGGCGACCGAGGCGATCACGCTCGCCCACACCGCCTCGAAGCGCTCGGCCGGGTTCGCCACGTCCGCCGCCCCGCGCAGGGCCCGCTCCATCTCGTCGCCCCACTGCTCCAGCGCCCGCTGCAGAGCCTCGTTGAGCAGGGCCTCCGTGGTCCTGAAGTGATAGTTGATCGCGGCCAGGCTCACGCCCGCCGCGCCGGCGATGTCCCGCGCGGTCGTGGCCGCGTACCCCTTCTCGAGCAGGCACTGCAATGCCCCATCGAGCAGCTTCTCCCGGTTACCCATGTCTGAAGCATACGTCTGAGAATTTTGTCTTGCACATTTGTCTCAGACTTCTGTACAGTCAGATGCATCGAAGCCGGGCGCCACCAGATCGGCACCGGGCACCGCCAGATCGAAGTCAGGCGCCACCAAGTCGACGCCGAGCACCACGAGATCGAAGCCAGGCGCCACCAGATCGAAAGCCGAGCACCGCCGAGTCGAAGCCAGGCACCACCAATCGGGGAGGTCCACCATGTCCGCGCTTGCCATCACCGCCGTCACTGCCGCCGCCGCCACGATCGCCGCCGCGCCGCTCGCTTACCGCGCGGTCCGCAAGCACCAGCGCGCGAACGACGCGCGCATCGACACGCCGAACGGCGTCGCCGAGGGCCGGTACGTGACCATCGGCGGTGTCGAGCAGTGGCTGCAGATCCGCGGCGAGGACCGCGCCAACCCGGTGCTGCTCGTCGTGCACGGCGGCCCGGGCTCGCCGTACTCGGTGTTCACCCCGGTGCTGCGCGAGTGGGAGCGGCACTTCACCGTCGTGCACTGGGACCGCCGCGGCGCGGGCAGGACGCTGCGCCGCAACGGCCTGCGCCCCGAGGAGCTGGACTTCGAGCTGATGGTCGAGGACGGCATCGAGGTCGCCGAGCACCTGCGGCAGTACTTCGGCCAGGAGCGCATCCTGCTCATGGCCGGCTCGATGGGCACGATCGTGGGCCTGCCGATGGTCAAGCGGCGCCCCGACCTGTTCTGCGCCTACGTCGGCACCGACTTCTACGTGAACATGGTCGAGAACGAGCGCAAGGGCCGCGTGGACACCATCGAACGACTGCGCGCGGCGGGCAACCGGCGGGGCGTGGCGGCACTGGAGCGGCTCGACGCCGACCCGCGCACCTGGGACGTGAAGAGCTGGGGTACCCGCATGCAGTGGAGCATGGGCACCGACCCGACCACCGGCAACGCGGCCCTGACCACGCTGTTCAAGCTGCTGCTGACCAAGCCGGACTACTCCCTCGCCGACGTGTCGGCCTGGCTCAAGGGCTTCGGCAAGTCGCGCGACCTGATGTTCGAGCAGTTCATGCGGTGGGACGCCCGCGCGCTGGGCACCTCGTTCGACGTGCCGTTCTTCCTCTTCCAGGGCGCGCACGACGTGGTGACGCTGACCGAGCCGACGGTGGACTACTTCGCGGAGGTCGTCGCGCCGCAGAAGGAGCTCGTCCTGATCGACGGCGCGAGCCACTTCTGCGCGTTCAGCCAGCCGGCGCAGTTCTTGAGCGCGCTGCGGACGGTTCGCTGCTGATCGGCGGCGTTGATGGCTCCTGGTGCGCGGGTTTGCTCATTCGAGCGGACCCGCGCACCGCTTTGCTGGCTGGCCAACGACCACGACAAGCTGGCGCTCGGGTTTGTTCGTTCGCGCAGAGGCGCGCACCATTTCGCCGCCGACCGACGACCACGACAGTGCGCGGGCCTGTTCATGTGGACAAGCCCGCGCACCTGTCGCCGACGATCTGTGTGCGGCTAGGGCAGCGACACGACGGTGCCGGTGCGCCGGGCTTCTTCCGCGGCCCAGACAACCTGATGGCCCGCAAGACTCGTGCGCACATCCGAGCGCAGCAGCCCGGCGTCGCCCGCCGCCACCGCGGCCACGAACGCCGACACCAGCCCGGCGTCGCCGTCGGAGTGGTCCCCGGACCCGCGGGCGTCGACGCTCGTCGTCTCGTCCGCGCCGGTGCGGAAATCGACGAGCCGGATCGAGTGCCCGTCCCCGTCGATGTATCCATGGGTGCCGAAAATGCGCGTCTTACGGTGCTCGGCCGGCGTGAACGCGGTCATCGTGAGCGACACGGTCCCGCCCCCGGCCAGCTCCATCGCCACCACCTGATGGTCCACCACGTCGTTGTCGCAGGCATAGACGCAGCGGCCGTACGGCCCGGTTCGCAACGCCTCCGTCACCGCCGCCCGGCTCGCATCGGCCGAGACCACCGACAGCGGCCAGTGCACGGGTTCGCTCGGCGACTGCGCGTCCACGAGCGGGAAGTAGAGCTTCGGCGCCGAATACGGACACTCCGGCTCGATCGAACAGTCAAGGCACCGGTCCGCGGCCCCGGCGGGTCGCTGGTCGGCCCGGAAGTGCGCGAGCCCGCCGAACGAGCTGACCCGGCGGACCGGCTCGCCGGCGAGGTACAGCAGCCAATCCACGTCATGACAGGCCTTGGCGAGCAGCATCGGCGACGA
Source organism: Dactylosporangium sp. NPDC000244 (assembly GCF_040300725.1). Taxonomy (NCBI): domain Bacteria; kingdom Bacillati; phylum Actinomycetota; class Actinomycetes; order Micromonosporales; family Micromonosporaceae; genus Dactylosporangium; species Dactylosporangium sp. NPDC000244. The sequence goes on along the minus strand of NZ_JBEPEH010000017.1, from coordinate 119,204 downwards.
CACCGCCGCGCTGCGCCAGTTCCCCCGCACGAACGAGTGCGCCTGGTGCCACCATCCGACGGGCTCGAGGTGCTGGATGCTCACGATCCGGCCGATGCGCCCGGCATCGAGCAGTTCCTTGAGCGCGGCCGTGTATGGCGTGTACCGCAGCACATGACACACCGCCGCGATCACGCCGGCCTCAATGATCGCTTCGGCGATCCGGCGCGCCGGCGGTTCCTCGGGCGCCATCGGCTTCTCGAGCATGAGGTGGTATCCCTGCGCGGCGAGCAGCACCGTGGGCTCCTCGTGCATCGCGTCCTGCGTGGCGACGATCGCCGCGTCGGCGAGCCGTTCCCGGCCGGCGAGCCGCTCCCAGCTGTCGAAAACGCTCACCTCCGGCAGTCCGAACTCGCGCGCGAACGCGGCACGGCGCGCAGGATCGGCCTCGGCGACCGCAACGATCTCGGCGTGTCCGGTCTGCACGGCGAGCCGCGAGTACCACGTGCCCCGCTGCCCGGCCCCGACCACCAGCAGCCGCACCGGCGCGCTCAACCCGCCACCACCACGGCGGTGCCGGTCCGGCGGATCGCCTCTACCTGGTCCAGGTCGGCGCTGCTGTCGGTGATGAGCGTGGTGACGGAGTCGAGCGGGCTGATCTGCGCGAGGCAGACGCGGCCGACCTTGGAGCCGTCCGCGACCACGATGACCTTGTCGGCCTGGCGGAGCATCGCCCGGTTCGTGTGCGCCTCGGCGTCGTCGTGGGTGGTGAGGCCGCCCCGGGCGCTGATCCCGTCGACGCCGATGACCGCGATCTCCATGTTGAGCCCGCGCAGGGCCTCCTCGGCGATCGGCCCGACGAGCTCGTAGGACTGGGTGCGGGAGACGCCGCCGGTCATGATGAGCTTGATCCGGGGCCGCAGCACCAGCTCGGAGGCGATGTTCAGCGCGTTGGTGACGACGGTGAGGTCGACCCGGACGGCGAGCAGGCGGGCCAGCAGGAGCGTGGTCGTGCCGCCGCTGAGCCCGAGCGTCAGCTGCCCGTGCGGCAGGAGTCCCGCGGCGCACTGGGCCACGCGAACTTTCTCCTCGCGATGCTGGCCTGTTCGGTACCGGACGGGCAGCTCGTAGGCCATGTCCACGGCCACCGCACCGCCGTGTGTGCGCGAGACGAGCCGCTGCTCCTCCAGCACCTGCAGGTCGCGGCGGATGGTGGCGGGCGAGACCTCGAACTCCTCGGCGAGGACGGCCGCGTCGACGGACCCCTCCCGCGACACCCGGTCGAGGATGGCCGACACGCGGTCGGCCCGGCGCAGCGAACTCTGGGTCATTTCCAGCTCCGGTCTGATGATCAAACGCGCAGTGAAGATAGTTCATTTGCGCGCGAATCGCGACGATACCTTGTGCGAGTGTGCACGTGCTGCCGAGAATCCCGTCCATGACTGTGATCGCGTTCCTCGGCGCCGGCAGTGTGGTGTTCACCCGCGAACTGCTCGCCGACCTGCTGTCCTTCGACGAGTTGCGCGGCGTGACCCTCGCACTGCACGACATTGATCCCGAGCGGCTGGAGACGGCCGAGGCGATCGCCCGCCGCACCGCCGAGCAGCTCGGCGCATCGCCCGTGATCACGGCCTCGCTGGATCGGCGGGCCGCGCTCTCGGGCGCTGGGTACGTTATCAACGCGATCCAGGTCGGGATGCACGCTGCGACAGTTCGTGACTTTGAGCTACCGGCGAAGTACGGAGTGCGCCAGACCATCGGTGACACCGTCGGCGTCGGGGGTATTTTTCGCGCCCTGCGCACGTTCCCTGTACTCGACGGGATCGCGGCTGATATGCGCGAACTCTGCCCGGACGCGTGGCTGCTCAACTACACCAACCCGATGGCGATGAACGTCGCGTACCTGGCCGCGATCGCGCCCGACCTGAACGTGGCGGGCCTGTGCCACTCGGTCTTCTGGACCGTGCACGATTTGTGCGCGCTGCTGGGCGTACCGCTGGACGAGGTGGACTACCGCGCGGCCGGGGTGAACCACCAGGCGTGGCTGCTGCGGTGGGAGCACCGGGGCGAGAGCCTCTACCCGCGGCTGGACGAGCGGCTGTCGGGCGATCCGGAGCTACGCCGCCGGGTGCGCATGGACATGTACCGCCGCCTCGGCTACTTCCCCACCGAGACGAGCGAGCACTCCGCCGAGTACGTGCCGTGGTACCTCCACCACGACGCCGAGATTGAGCGTTTGCGCATTCCCGTGGGCGAGTACGTGCGCATCAGCGAGGCCAACCTGGCCGACTACGCCACGACACGCGCCGCGGTGCTGGCCGGCGAGCCGCTGGATCTGCACCGGGAGGCGACCGAGTACGCGCCGCAGATCATTCACAGCATCGAGACGGGCACCCTGCGGCGCATCCACGCCAACGTGGCCAACCGGGGCCTGATCAGCAATCTGCCGGAGGGCTTCGGCGTCGAGGTACCGTGCACCGTCGACCGTCTCGGGCTGCACCCCGAGCGTGTGGGCGCCCTGCCGCCGCAGTGCGCGGCGGTCAACCGCGGCTTCGTGAGCGTGGGCGAGCTGACCGTGCAGGCCGCCCTGACCGGTGACCCGCGGCTGGTCCGGCAGGCCGCGATGGTCGACCCGAACACGGCCGCGACCCTGACGGTCGACCAGATCTGGTCCTTGTGCGACGACCTGACGAACGCCCACGGCGACCTGCTGCCGGAACCTCTGCGCGCCCCGGCACCCCTCTGACCCGTTGACCCCTCGCGCAGACCACAGCGCACGTCCGCGCGAACGTCTCGTGCCTCCCACCCCAACCAGCCGGCCGCGCTGCACGTTCGCACGGGCGACCGCGCGTGGACGCAACCGAACGCGGCGGCCGCACACTCGCGCCGCCCTCCGCACTTCCCAGCGCGGAGGGCGGCGCTGCACGTTCGCGCACGCATCCGGCGCGTTTCCTGCTCGGCGGGCTCGTTGCGCGTTCGCGCACTACGGCATGCGCACCAAGCGGGATCGGACGTGATGGTGCACATTCGCACACGCAGCCCGGCGGGTGCGGAGCGCGCGGATGGCATGGCCGGGGTGCGCGTTTGGACCGCTAGCCAAGGTCAAACGCGCAACGGCGAATGTTCACTTGTGCAGGGAACCTTGTGGAACGAACGCAAGCGCGCATAGCGTTCGCGCATGAACGACACTTCGCTCGAAATCGCCAGCCAGCCGGACGTGTGGAGTCGCGGGGTCGGGCTGGCGGACGAGGGGCGGGCCGCGCTGGGCGCGCGCGGCGAGCGGATGCTCGTGCTCGGCTGCGGCACCTCGTGGTTCGTCGCCCAGAGCATCGCCGAACTGCGCGAGTCCGCAGGGCTGGGTGAGACCGACGCCGTCTGCGCGTCGGAGTTCGTGCCCCGCCGCCGCTACGACCGCGTCGTGGCCGTCACCCGCTCGGGCACGTCGACCGAGGTGCTGGAGGCGCTGCGCGCGGTACCGGCGGACACCCACCGGGTCGCGATCACGGCCGTGGCCGGCGAACCGGTCGACGACCTGGTCGACACCCGGGTACTGCTGGACTTCGCCGACGAGCGCAGCGTCGTCCAGACGCGCTTCCCCACCACCGTGCTCGCCCTGGCCCGGGCCGCGTTCGGCGAGGACCTCGCCCATCTGGTCGCCGACGGCGAGGCCGCGCTGGCCGCCCCGCTGCCGGCCGACTCGGCGGACATCGAGCACCTGGTGTTCCTCGGCACCGGCTGGACGATCGGACTCGCGCACGAAGCTGCACTCAAGGTGCGCGAGGCTGCACAGGCATGGTCCGAGTCGTACCCGGCGCGGGACTACCGGCACGGCCCTGTCGCCGTGGCCGGCCCGCGCAGCCTGGTCTGGTCGTTCGGGGCCGTGCCCGACTCGCTCGACGAGGCCGTCCGCGATGCCGGTGCCCGCCCGTACCGCGACTCGCGCGACCCGCTCGCGCAACTGGTCCTGGCTCAGCGCTTCGCCGTGGCCCTCGCCGCGCACCGCGGCCTCGACCCGGATCATCCGCGCCTGCTGACCCGCTCCGTCGTCCTCGCGTAGCACCCGCCCGAACCCAGCACCCGCCCGAACCCAGCACTGCCAACGAGACCAGCACTGCCACGAAAACCAGCACTGCCATGAGACCAGCCCTCGCCACGAGACCAGGGCTCACTCCGAGACCGGGACTCGCTCCGAGACCAGCACTCGAGCACAAAGCGACACCGGCTTCGGCAACCGGCGCCAGGAGACCCGCCCGGTCAGCAAGCGCACTGGAAAACGACACGAACAGCCGGACAGCCGGACACAAACAGCCCGACACGAACAGCGCGAACAGCACGACACGAGGAGAGCCCGGCGGCCGAAGCCGGGCATCGACTCGCGAAACGACACCAGCCCTCTCAACAGCGAAGCGGCCATCCGGCTCGACGTAACAACCAGTGCTCGACGTCGACATTTGGACGCGTAGCAACACGCAGTACCGATGCAGCATCTGAACGCAAAGTGCCACTCGAAGACGCACGAGCACTCATGCAGCGATGCATCGCCCGGCTTGTCGGACATATGGCCCGACAGGCGGCATGAACCTATAAACCGACAGCTCTCCACATCCCCCAGTGAAGAGGTGCAGCGATGATGCTGATCCCCAACCGAGGCAGTCGACGGACATCAATGGTCGCCGGTGTCACCGGTCTGGCGCTGCTGCTCGGCGCGTGCGGCGGCGGCGGCTCGAAGGCGGACAACGGCAAGGATGCCGCCGAGGGGTACGACCCAGCCGCCCAGGTCACGCTCACCTGGTGGACCGGGCAGCCCTCCGAAGGCGAGCAGAAGGCCGAGGAACTGGCCGCCGAGTACATGAAGGCGCACCCCAACGTCACGATCAAGACGTCGTCGGGTGCGGCGACCACTGACGACCTGCTCACCAAGCTCTCGGCCGGGTTCACGAGCAACAGCTACCCCGACATCTCGTACGGGTACGGCAGCTGGGCCGGCGAGCTGGCGACGAGCGGCAAGACGCAGGATCTGGCCAAGTTCGTAGCGGACCCGTCGTTCGGGTGGCAGGAGATCCCGGCGGCGGCGCGCGAGACGGCCACCTACGACGGCAAGGTCATCGGCGTGCCCGCGCTCGTGGACAATCTTGCGCTCATTTACAACAAAAAACTGTTCGATGATGCGCACGTCGCGTACCCGACCGACCAGTGGTCGTGGGACGACTTCCGCGCGGCGGCCAAGAAACTCACCAATCCGTCACAGAATTTGTACGGAACCGCGTACTCGGTGTCGGGCAGCGAGGACACGACCTGGCACCTGTGGCCGATGTTGTGGCAGCGGGGCGGGAAGATCCTCGACGGCAACAAGCCGGCCTTCAACTCCGAGGCGGGCGTCGGCGCGCTCGAACTGCTGCGCGCGATGGCGGTCGATGACAAGTCGATGTACCTCGACCAGACCGACGAGCAGTACGCGAAGCTCTTCAACGACGGCCGGATCGGCATGATGATGTCGGGTCCGTGGGCCCTGCTGGAGATCAAGGAGGCCGGGCTCGACTACGGCGTCGCGCAGCTGCCCGGGTACAACGGCGACCACCAAACGGTGTCGGGGCCGGACCTGTGGGTGCTGTTCGATCACAATGACGCAAACCGGGCTGGCGCTTCGCGCGACTTCATCAAGTGGCTCACGAGCAAAGAGACCGACGCCAAGTGGAACCTCGCGATCGGCAACCTCCCGCTGCGCTCCTCCGAGCAGGGCACTCCCGAGTTCGCGGCGTACGTCAAGGAGTACCCCGGCGGCCAGAAGTTCTTCGAGAACCTCGCGAACGCCAAGCAGGCCCGCCCCACCGTCGCCGGTTATGAGGAGATGTCGCGCAACGTCGGCGACGGGATCTCGAAGGTGCTGCAGGGTGCGGCGAAACCGAAGGAGGCGCTCGACGAGGCGGCCAAGAAGTCGGCCGGGGCGATCGAGTGACGCTGACGTTCGCGGCCTCGAAGTACGCGCCGGCGCCGGCCGCCGCCAAGCCCAGCACGAGCCGGAAGCTCCGGCGGACGCTCACCGGGTGGGCGTTCGCCGGGCCGGCGACGTTGATCGTCGTGGGGCTGTCGCTCTTCCCCGCGGTGTGGGCGTTCTTCATCTCGCGCACCAAATGGAACGGAATCGCCCAGCCGACGGACATCGGTTGGGCGAATTATGAGCGACTCGCGCAGGATCCGGACCTGGCCGCCGCCGCGCAGCACACACTCGTGCTCACCGTGCTGTTCGTTCCCGGCTCGATCGTGCTCGGGCTCCTGCTCGCGATCGCGCTCAATCAGCGCATCCGGCTGATCGGTTTCTATCGAACGTGCATCTTCGTGCCGTACGTGGCGTCGGCGGCGGCGACCGGCATCCTCGCCGGCTACGTGTTCAATCCGCAGTTCGGCCTGGCGAACGATGTGCTGCGCCGGGCCGGCCTGCCCGCGCAGCAGTTCCTGGAGAGCCCGCGGCAGGCGCTGGTCGTCGTGTGCATCGTCGCGCTGTGGGGCGAGGTCGGATTCACGTCGGTGGTGTACCTCGCGGCCTTGCAGGATGTGCCAAAAGAACTGATCGAAGCTGCAACCGTCGACGGCGCCGGGAAGTGGCGGGTGCTGCGCAGCGTGACCCTGCCGCAGCTGCGCCCGGTGACGCTGTTCGCCACGGTGTGGCAGACGATCACGGCGCTGCAGCTGTTCGACCTCATCTACACGACGACCCGCGGCGGCCCCATGAACAGCACGCAGACGGTCGTCTACTACGTGTACGAGCTGGCCTTCCAGACGCGGCGTCTCGGCTACGGGGCGGCGGTGGCGTACATCCTCTTCGCCGTCACGCTGCTGCTCACCGCGCTCGTGATCTGGCGCAGCCGCCGTAGCGGCGAGGAGGCGTTCTGATGCGTCGGAAAGTGCTTCCGTTCAGCGCGTGGCACCTCGTGTTGATGCCCGTGTCGCTCATATTCGTGCTGCCACTTGTGCACATGGTGCTCGCGTCGTTCATGACCAAGGCCGAGCTCAACCGCTTCCCGCCGCGGTTCATCCCCGATGGCCTCCATCTCGACGGGTACCGCCGGCTGTTCTCGGAGTCGCACATCCTGCTGTGGCTGGGCAACACCGTGCTGGTCGCGGCCGTGTCGGTGGTCGCCCATCTCGTGCTGTGCTCGGCGGCCGGCTACGGGTTCGCCCGGCTGAAGTTCGCGGGGCGCGGGGTCGCGTTCGCCGCGGTGCTGGCCACGGTGATGATCCCGATCCAGCTGCTCATGATTCCGACGTACCTCATGTTCGCGCGTCTGGGCATCGTCGACACCTTGGCCGCGGCGTTCGTGCCGTGGCTCGCGTCCGCGTTCGGCATCTTCCTCATGCGCCAGTTCTTCCTGTCGCTGCCGGTGGAGCTCGAGGAGGCGGCGCGCATCGACGGGTGCGGCGTCCTGCGCACGTTCGTGAGCATCGTGCTGCCACTCGCGCGCCCGGCACTGGCGACTCTTGCGGTGTTCACGCTGCTTTCGAGCTGGAACGACCTGCTGTGGCCGCTCGTGGCGATCAGTGACGACCACAAGTACACGTTGCAGGTCGGCCTCGCCTCGTTCCAGGGCATGCGGCGGACCGAGTGGTCGCAGCTCATGGCCGGCAACGTGGTCGCGACGCTGCCTCTGGTCGTGGCGTTCCTGGTGGCCCAGAAGCGCTTCGTGGCGACGATGACGATGACCGGGCTGAAGGGGTGAGCCCACCCGGCCGGCGAACCGCTCAGGTCGCGCCGAGTTCCGCCGGCGCGACCTGGACCGTGGTGCCGCCGGTGGCGTGCGCGGCTCAGGGTGCGCCGAGTTCCTCCTGCGTGACCTGGACCGTGGTGCCGCCGGTGGCGTGCGCGACTCAGGGCGCGCCGAGTTCCTCCTGCATGGCCTGGACCGTGGTACTGCCGGCGGCACCACGGTCGGCTCAGGATGCGCCGAGTTCGTCCGGCGTGGCCTGGGCCGCGGTGCCGCCGGCGGCGCGTGTGCTCAGTGAACCCGCCCTGGCCGCCCAGGCCAGCGACTCGGGCACGTCACGACCGGCCAGCCGGCCCGCGAGGAAGCCGGCGTTGAAGCTGTCCCCCGCGCCGGTCGTGTCGACGACGTCGACGGCGAGCCCGGGCGCGGTCGCGTACCCGGCGCCCGGCCACCAGGCACGTCCGCCGCGCGCGCCGTCCTTGAGCACGACGGTCGTGCCCATCGCCACGAGCTGTTCCGCCGCCGCCTCGGTCGAGTCCGCGCCGGTGACGGCGAGCAGTTCGGCCGTGTTGGGCAGGAACACGTCGGTCACCGCGAGGATGTCGTCCAGCCCGCTCCACCGGCCGGACGGGTCCCAGTTGGTGTCGAGTGAGGTGGTCAGGCCGAGCGCGCGGGCACGAGCGAACACGCCGGCCAGCCCCGCGTGCAGTCCTGGTTGCAGGAACAGCGACGCAACGTGGACGTGTCGCGCGGAAGCGAGCAGTGCGTCGGTTGCGTCCTCGGGCCGCAGCGTGGGGATGATGCCCGGCAGCGTCAGGATCGCGCGGTCGCCCGGCGCGGACAGGATCACGCTGAGCCCGGTCGGCGTCGGCGTGCCGTTGCCCGGCGCGGCGGACCCGCCCGCGTCCACATTGGACACGCCGGTCGCGGCTGCGGACAGTGCGACCGAGCCGGTGCCGGGTACGGCCGGTCGCAGCAGACGGACGTCGCGCTCCTCCAGGCGTTCGCGGGTGAACGCGCCGAACACGTCCGCGCCGATCGCGGCGAGCAGCCCGGTGCGCAGGCCCAGGCGGGCGCAGCCGGTCGCGGTGATCGCCGCGGAGCCGCCCAGCACCAGGTCGGCCGCGTCGAGCAGCTGTTCCTCCTGGCCGAAGCGGGGGTGCACGTCGCCGCGCAGCACCAGGTCCGGGTTGGCGTCGCCGATCACCAGTACGTCGAGCACCATCGTCGCCCCCTCGGGTTTGTGTTCGATCGGACAGTACCAGCTGAAGGATCATGCTCGTATCACGAGTTTTCGGACACAAACAGCCATTGACAGCAACGAATTTAAGCGATTGAATCGCCCCGAGCGATCGAGCCCAGCCGGTAGTGGAGCGCTTCCCGAGTCCGGCACACAGGTCGCCAGGGTGCTCGGCACCCGAGGCGGGGCAGATCCCGAAACCCCTCGGAGCTCTCGCTGTGATTCCCGCACTGCGCCGCATCGGCGTACCCGTGATGGCGGTGCTTGCCGTCATCGGACTCGGCATCGGAACCGCCGATGCCGCCACGTTCACCCCGCCCCCGGCGAACGCCCAGTTCGACTACCAGATCGGTGGCGCGTACTCGCCGCCGTCCGGGGTCCGGGTGGTCAGCCGCGACCGGACGGCCTCGCCGGCATCCGGTCTCTACAACATCTGCTACGTCAACGTGTTCCAGACCCAGCCCGACGAGATCTCCTGGTGGCAGGCGAACCACGACGACCTGCTGCTGAAGGACGCGAAGGGACAGTACGTCGTGGACAGCGACTGGGGCGAGAACCTCATCGACGTCTCGACGGCGGCCAAGCGCACGGCGGTGGCCGGGATCGTCAACGGCTGGATCGACGGCTGCGCGGCGAAGGGCTTCAAGGCCGTGGAGCCGGACAACATCGACTCGTACGAGCGCTCGAAGGGGCTGCTGGTGAAGTCGAACGCAATCGCACTGCTGAAGCTGATCGCCACGCACGCGCACGACAAGGGACTCGCGATCGCGCAGAAGAACACCACCGCTCTGGGCAGTGCGGGCAAGGCCGCCGGCCTGGACTTCGCGATCGCCGAGGAGTGCGGCCGCTACGACGAGTGCGGCGACTACACGTCGGTCTACGGCAACAACGTGATCGTCATCGAGTACACGAAGAGCGCCTTCACCAAGGCGTGCAAGGCGTACGGGTCGTCGCTGTCGATCGTGTTGCGCGACGTCGACGTCACGGCGCCCGGCAGTGGGTCCTACAAGTACGACGCCTGCTGAACCTCCGGGCTCGCGCCGCATCCTCGACCGGGGGTGCGGCGCGACACCCGCTTGGCCGCGCGGATCACGACGCGCTCTCGCCTAGGACCCCGGCAGGATTCCGGCCGAACTGCCGGCATGACGCCGCATCTTCGACTGCCTGCGCGACGTGGCACTCGTCGAACCACCAGCATCGCGCCACGTCCTCGGCTGCGGGTGCGGCGCGGCGTCCGTCGAACCGCCGGGAACGCGTCGCATCCTCGATTACGGCCGCGGCGCTGCGCACGCTGAGGCGCCAGTATCGCGCCGCGCTCTCGACCGGGTGTGCGGCACGGCTCGCGCTGAGCCGTCAGCATCACGCCGCGCCCTTGATGCGACGGCCGCTGAACCGCCGGAGTCAGGCCGTCCCGGCGATCGGGGGTGCGGCGTGATTCTCACGGTGACGCTCAACCCCGCGCTCGATCTGACCTATGCGGTCGACGAACTCCGTCCGTATACGACGCATCGGGTGCGAACCGTGCACGAACGCGCAGGCGGCAAGGGCCTGAACGTCGCGAGCGTCCTGCACGCGCAGGGCGAACCGGTGCTCGCGACCGGGCTGCTCGGCGGGGCCACCGGCTCGCGGATACGCGAATTGCTCGCAGCGGACGGCGTGCCGCACGCGTTCGCGCAGATTTCCGGCGAGACGCGACGCACGGTGACGATCGCCGACGGCGTGGACGCGACCGGGCTGTGGGAGCCCGGCCCGAGTGTCGAAACGGCGGAATGGCACGAGTTCCTGCAGTTGTACCGCACGCTGCTCGCCGACACCGCCGTCGTCGCGCTGTCGGGGTCGCTGCCGCGGGGGCTTCCGGCGGATGGGTACGCGGTGCTGATCGAGCTTGCGCATTCGTGCAACGTGCGCACAGTGCTCGACACCAGCGGGGAGCCGTTACGTCTCGGGCTCGCCGCCGGGCCCGACGTCGTCAAGCCCAACGCCGATGAGCTTGCGGCGCTGCTTCGCGCACCGGCGGCCGAGCACACACCAGCGGGCGAACGCACAGCGGCGGACCAGCGCACGCCGGCAGGCCAGGATGCGTTGACGGGCCAGCGCGCATTGGTCGGCCAGAGCACACCGGCGGGTCAGAGCGCGCCGACGCACCGGAATGCAACGTCGGACCGCGCGGTGGGCGCAGAACGACAGACCCGAGCAGGCCGCAGTGCGCGGTTGGATCGGGATGCGTTGCGTGGGCTTGGTGCCGGGTGCGTTGTCGTTTCGCGCGGTGCCGATGGGCTGATCGCGGTGCGGGGCGACGAAGCCTGGCTGGCCGCGCCGCCGGTTGTCGAGGCCGGCAACCCCACCGGCGCGGGGGACGCGTGTGTCGCAGCGCTCGCGCGCGGGTTGCGCGATCGCTCACCGTGGCCGGAGTTGCTGGCCGATGCCGTCGCGCTGTCCGCGGCTGCCGTGGCCGCACCGGTTGCCGGGGCCGTCGACGAGAGCCGTTACCGCGAGCTGCGCACTCGGATTGACGTCTCTCCGCTACCGCCCGGCGAGCCGCTCCCGACGCGGGTGCGTGGTGCCGACGAGCACAAGCAAAC
>NZ_JBEPEH010000017.1:98865-107604 GCF_040300725.1 Dactylosporangium sp. NPDC000244 | reverse complement strand
CGCCGACCGAGGCGCGCGCTGCCGACGAGCACAAGCAAACGCCGACCGAGGCGCGCGCTGCCGACGAGCACAAGCAAACGCCGACCGAGGCGCGCGCTGCCGACGAGCACAAGCAAACGCCGACCGAGGCGCGCGGCCCGGACGGGCATGAGAGAGCGCAGGCGGATTTGGGCGGCCTGGACGGGCACGAGCGAGCGCCGGTGGAGTTGCGCGGCCTCAGTGAGCACGAACGAGCGCCTGCTGGTGTGCATTTCGGAGACGAACGAACAGAGTTGAACGAGGAGAGTTCCGATGTTGACCCCGACCGGTGAGATTGTTGCCGACGCCAAGCGTCGTGGGGTGGGGGCGGGGGCGTTCAATGTCATCACCGTCGAGCATGCCGAGGCCGTCGTCACCGGGGCCGAGGCCGCTGGTTGTGCGGTCATTCTGCAGATCAGCGAGAACGCCGTGCGGTTTCATCATGGGCGGCTCGCGCCCATTGCCGCGGCGGCCAAGGCGGTGGCCGAGCTCTCGTCCGTGCCGGTCGGGCTGCATCTCGACCACGTGGAGAGTGACGAGCTCTTCGATCAGGCGGCCGGCAACGGATTCGGGTCGGCGATGTATGACGCTTCGAAGCTCGAGTACGCCGGCAATGTCGCCGCCACTGCTCGGGCCGTTGCGCGCGGGCATGCATGTGGGCTGTGGGTGGAGAGCGAGCTCGGCGAGGTCGGGGGCAAGGACGGTGCGCACAAGCCTGGGGTACGCACGGATCCGGACGAGGCCGCGCAGTTCGTTCGCGCGACCGGGGTCGACGCGCTCGCCGTCGCGGTCGGGTCCGCGCATGCGATGACGACGCAGGATGCGCGGCTCGATCACGACCTCATTGCGCGTATCCGCAACGCGGTCGCCGTTCCGCTCGTGCTGCACGGGTCGTCGGGGGTGCCTGATGACGAGTTGCGCGCGGCGGTGCGGGGCGGGCTGGTGAAGGTCAACATCGGCACGGCGCTGAACATCGCGTTCACCGGGGCGATCCGGGAGGCGATTCGGCGGGATGCCAACGTCGTCGATCCGCGCAAGTACCTCCGGGATGCGCGAGACGAGATGGCCGAAACGGTTACGCATGCGCTGCAGGTGCTGACCGCCGCCGCCTAGCGAACTCAGGCGAACCAGGTCGAGCAGAAACGAGCACGAACGGACATTGAAACGAGCGCGAGGCGAAGCGCCGGGCCGGAGCCAGGAGCCGCAGCCAAAGGCTCGCGGAGCAAGAACCACGGACCAGGGGCTGCAGAGCAAGGGCCGCAGACCAGGAGCCACGGAGCAAGGGCCGCGGGTCAGGGACAGCGGGCCGAGGACAGAGAGGCGGAAAGGCAGAGGGCGGAAAGGCAGCAGCAGCCTAGAAGCCCTTGGCCGGGCCTACCGAGACGATGCGGACCGCGGCGGCGCCCTGGGCGTCGGACTCGGCCAGGTCCACTTCGGCCGTGATGGCCCAGTCGCGGTCGCCCTCCGGGTCGTCGAAGATCTGGCGCACGTGCCAGCGATCCGGCTTCTGGTCGATGACGAGCAGCGCCGGGCCGCGCGCGTCCGGGCCGACGCCCATCGAGTCGTACTCCTCGAAGTACGCCTCCACCGCGTCCTGCCACGCGTCCGCCGTGAAGCCGGCCTCCCCGTCGAGCTCGCCGAGCTCGTCGAAGCGGCGCAGCGCCGCGAGCTCGACGCGGCGGAACAGCGCGTTGCGCACCAGGACCCGGAACGCGCGCAGGTTGCGCGTGACGGCCGGCGGTTTGTCGTCGCGGAGTGTGCGCTCCTCGACGTCGCCGGGGTTGCGCAGCCGCTCCCACTCGTCGATGAGGCTGGAGTCGACCTGGCGAACGAGCTCGCCGAGCCATTCGATGATGTCCGTGAGGTCCTCGGTGCGCGCATCCTCGGGCACCGTCTGGCGCACGGCCTTGTAGGCGTCGGCGAGGTACCGCAGCACCAGTCCTTCCGAGCGCGACAATCCGTAGAATCCGACGTATTCGACAAACGTCATTGCACGTTCGAACATGTCGCGCACGACGGACTTGGGCGACAGGGCGTAGTCGGCGACCCACGGGTGCCCCTGCTTGTACAGGTGGTACGCGTTGTCGAGCAGGTCGACGAGCGGCTTGGGGTGCGTGACGTCGTCGAGCAGTTCGAGCCGCTGTTCGTACTCGATGCCGTCGGCCTTCATCGCCGCGACCGCCTCGCCGCGCGCCTTGAACTGCTGCGCGGAGAGCACCTGGCGCGGATCGTCCAATGTGGACTCAATGATGGAGAGCACGTCGAGGGCGTAGCCGGGCGCCTCCCGGTCCAGCAGCTCGATCGCGGCCAGCGCGAACGGCGACAGCGGCTGGTTGAGCGCGAAGTCCATCTGCAGGTCGACGGTGAGCCGGACGCGGCGGCCCTCCTCGTCCGGCTCGGGCAGCTGCTCGACCACGCCGCCGGCCAGCAGCGCGCGGTAGATGGCGATCGCCCGGCGGATGAGCCGCCGCTGGGAGTGCGCGTCCTCGTGGTTCGCGGTGAGCAGGTGGCGCATCGCGACGAACGCGTCGCCGGGGCGGCTGATCACGTTGAGCAGCATCGCGTGCGATACCTGGAAGCTGGACTTGAGCGGCTCCGGCTCGGCCTCGACGAGCCGTTCGTACGTGGGCCGGCCCCAGCCGATCGAGCCCTCCGGTGGCTTCTTGCGCACCACTTTGCGGCGTTTCTTGGGGTCGTCGCCCGCTTTCGCGAGCGCTCGCTCATTGTCGATGACGTGTTCGGGCGCCTGCACCACCACGGTGCCGATGGTGTCGAAGCCGGCACGGCCCGCTCGGCCCGCGATCTGGTGGAACTCCCGCGCGTACAGTAGCCGCGTTTTCTGTCCGTCGTATTTGGACAGTGCGGTGAACAGCACGGTGCGGATGGGCACGTTGATGCCCACGCCGAGCGTGTCCGTGCCGCAGATGACCTTGAGCAGCCCGGCCTGGGCGAGAGTCTCGACGAGGCGGCGGTACTTCGGGAGCATCCCCGCGTGATGCACGCCGATCCCGTGCCGCACCAGCCGCGACAGGGTCTTGCCGAAGCCGGCCGTGAACCGGAAGTTGCCGATCGCCTCGCCGATCATGTCCTTTTCTGCGCGAGTGGCGACGTTCACGCTCATGAGCGCTTGTGCACGTTCGAGCGCCGCGGCCTGCGTGAAATGCACGATGTACACCGGCGCCTGCCGCGTGGAGAGCAGCTCCTCGATCGTCTCGTGCATCGGGTCCATGGAGTAGGTGAACATGAGCGGCACCGGCCGTTCCGCGTTCTTCACGACCGCGGTCGCGCGCCCGGTGCGGCGCGTGAGGTCCTCCTCGAACCGCGTCACGTCGCCGAGCGTGGCGGACATGAGCACGAACTGGGCCTGCGGCAGCTCGATCAGCGGCACCTGCCACGCCCAGCCGCGGTCCGGGTCGGCGTAGAAGTGGAACTCGTCCATGACGACGATGCCGACGTCGGCTCGCTCACCATCGCGCAGTGCGATGTTGGCGAGGATTTCCGCGGTACAGCAGATGATGGGCGCATCCGCGTTGACGCTCGCGTCGCCGGTGAGCATGCCGACGTTCTCGGCGCCGAACATGTCCACGAGCGCGAAGAACTTCTCCGACACCAGCGCCTTGATCGGCGCAGTGTAGAAGGTTGTGCGATCGCTCGCGAGCGCGGCGAAGTGCGCACCCGCGGCCACGAGGCTCTTGCCGGAGCCGGTGGGGGTGTTGAGGATCAGGTTCGCCCCGGTGGCGATCTCGATGAGCGACTCCTCCTGGTGCGGGTACAGGCTGAGCCCCTGTTCCTGCGCCCAGACTGAGAACGCCTCGAAGACGGCATCGGGGTCGCCGCTCCTGGGGACCCGCGCGGCAAGATTCGTCATCGCTTCTCGTACATCACGTCGAAGGAGGGCCGACCAGCGCGCAGCGCACGCTGTTCGAACTTGGTCACGGGCCGGTGCGCTGGACGCGGCGCGAATCCGTCGTAAACGTTCACCAATTCCTGATCGGCGGTGAGCGTTTCGAGCATCGCCTGCGCGTATCCGGCGTCATCGGTTGCGCAATGCAGCACGCCGCCGGGCTTGAGCCGGTCGCGCAGCACGGCGACGCGCTCGGGCACGATGAGCCGCCGCTTGTGGTGGCGTGCCTTCGGCCACGGGTCGGGGAAGAACACGTGCACCGCGGCGAGGCTGCCGGAAGGAATGTGGCTCGCGAGCAGTTCGAACGCGTCGACGGCCGCGACGCGCACGTTGCGGAGCCCGGCCTCGTCGATCAGGTGCAGCAGGTTGGCGACGCCGGGCGTGTGGACCTCGACGGCCAGGTACCGCCGCCCGGGGTCGGCCGCGGCCATGCGCGCGGTGGCCTCACCCATCCCGGACCCGATCTCCAGGACGTCGACGTTCCATCCGGTTTCGAAGGTGTACCGCGCAGCAAGGCGCTCCAGCGCGTCGAAATGCCGACCGCTGAGCCGCCCCCGGCGGGGGTGATAGGTCCGGACGATCCGCAGCGGCCGGTCGACGGTAGTCATGGGGCCTCAACTCTACCGGAACCGCGCCGTACCTGCTTCTGGGCCTGTGGCGACAAGGCCTCCTCCCGCCGTGCGGTCATCGCCGCAGGGCCTCCTGCGCCGCCTGTACCAGCGCCATCAGCTCCTCGCCGGCCGTCTCGGCCCGCCACACCAGCGCGAACGTCAGCCGCGGCACCGGACCGGCGAGCGGGACGAAACGGACATCGGGGCGTCGCACGGTGTCGACCAGCAGCTGCGGTACCGGCAGGGCGCCCCGGCCCGCCGCGACCAGGTCGAGCGCGGACGCCGGGTCGTCCACCGCCTCCGGGGCCAGGCGGACGCCGACCGGCAGTGGCAGGCCGCGCGGCAGCAGTAGTCGACCCGCGCGTTCGATTGTGAGCGAACCTGCAGTCGAGAGCGGATCGGCGGACGGGAGGGCCAGGTGGCTCAGCGGCACCTGGAAGCGGGCCGCGCTCGCGCATCCGGGCGGGAACGGTGCGCACATCAGGGCGGCCGCGCCGTCGGGCGCGCGGGTCAGCTCGGCGGTCGCGGCCGACCAGCCGCCCGGCACCAGGGTCAGGTCCAGTCCTGGTTTGCGGCCGGCCAGACGGCGGGCCAGGCGTGCCGCGAACGTTCCGGCGACGGGGGCGTACACGAGGCGGATGCCGGTCGGCGACGGTACGGCCAGTCGCGCCGCCTCCGCCGTGAACGCCGCGGCCTGAGCCAGGACGGATTCGGCGTACGGCAGCAGCGCGTCGCCGAATGCGGTCGGCTCGACGGTCCGGCTCGTGCGTTCGAACAGGCGCCGGCCGAGCTCGCGTTCGAGGCGGGCGATCGCCTGGCTCACGGCCGGCTGCGACAGGGAGAGCGCGGCGGCCGCGCGCGAGAACGAGCGGTGCCGCGCTACCAGCGCGAAGCACTCGATGTCCCGCAGCGCCGCCACGCCGACCAGTATCGACCACGCATCGCTGATCGATCGCGTGTGTTCGAACCGCCAGCGGACGCGACAAGAACGCGCCCGCGACCGCGCGCAAATGAACACCGACGCACCGCGCCCGGCCCAGGCGCGGCTTATCGATCGCGGAGGCCCGGCTCACCCGTCGGCTGCGGCCACGAACCGGTGATGGCCGGGCGTGATTGAGTGTCGCTGTCAGGGAACCGGTCTGTGGCCGCGTTGGCGTGGGGCGGTGCTGCGCGGTCCGAGCGGGCGGGATCGGCTATTCGTGGCGCTTATCGATCGCGTGCGAATACGTTCGTACGGCCACGATGCGCGCTGTGAACGAAGACTTTCCCATCTCCACCGTGCTCGGGTATCCGCGTATCGGGGCGCGGCGCGAGCTCAAGCGCGCGCTCGAGGACTACTGGGCGGGGCGCATCGATCGTGCGGCGCTCGACGGGACCGGGCGCCGGCTGCGCGCCGAGAGCTGGCACCGGCTGCACGAGCTCGGGCTCGCCGGGCTGCCGTCCAACACGTTCTCGCTCTACGACCACGTGCTGGACACTGCCGTCGCCGTTGATGCGGTGCCGGATCGGTATCGCGATGCGGCCGACCCGTACTTCGCGATGGCGCGCGGGACCGATGACGTTCCGGCGTTGCGGATGACGAAGTGGTTCGACACGAACTACCACTACATCGTGCCCGAGATCGGGCCGAAGACGCGCTTCCGGGCGGTGGCCGACAAGCCGCTGGCGGAGTTGCGGGAGGCGCGCGAGCTCGGCTACGAGACGCGGCCCGTCCTGCTCGGCCCGGTCACGTTCCTGCAGGGGCATCTGGAGCGGCTTGACGATTTGCTGGACGTGTACGGCGAGTTGCTGCGCGAGCTTGCAGAGGCGGGTGCGCGGTGGGTGCAGCTGGACGAGCCCGCGCTCGTCGTCGACGGCGGGGCGCCCGCGATCCGGCATGCCTACCGGCGGCTCGCCGCGCTGGAGCGCCGGCCGAAGCTGCTCGTCGCCTCGTATTTCGGGGACGCCGATGCCGCGCTGCCGGCGCTGTCCGTGGCCCCGGTCGATGGGGTCGCGGTCGATCTGACGCATGGGGTCCCGCCGAATCTGCGGCTGTTCGAAGGACGCACCGTGGTTGGCGGGGTTGTGTCCGGGCGGAACGTCTGGCGCACAGACTTGGACGCGGCTCGGTGGCTGCTCGCGCAGGCCGGGGCGACCGCGGTGTCCACGTCGTGCTCGCTGTTGCACGTCCCGTACACCCTGCGCGGGGAGTCGGAACTGCCCGCGGGGCTGATCGAACGGCTCGCGTTCGCCGAGGAGAAGGTGGCCGAGGTCGTCGCGCTCGCCGGGCCCGGGCCGCTGCCGGCGAAGCCGCCCGCCGCTGCGCAACCTGGGAACAACCCCGGTCCGGCGCGACCGGCTGCGGAAACGGACCTCGAGACCACGTCCGGGCCGCTGCCAGCGCAGCAGCCGCGCGTGGAAGCGGCGCTTGCGCACGAGCCGAGGCCGCAAACGACACAGGCACGCGCAGAAACGAACACCGGGACCGAGACGGAGCCGCTGCCAGCGCAGCAGGCACGCGCAGAAACGAACGTCGAGATCGAGCCGCAGACGCGGACGACACAGCCACGTGCAGAAACGAACACCGAAACTGGCGCGGGGCTGCTGACGGCGCTGGCGGGCGGGGAAGCGGCGCCTGAGACGTTGCCGGAAGGTGCGCGTGAACAGGGCGCGATCGAAGTCGAGTGCCGGTCGCCGTATGCGGTCAGGGTCGCGGCTCAGGCCGATCTCGGGTTGCCCGCGCTGCCGGTCACCACGATCGGCTCGTTCCCGCAGACCGGTGATCTGCGGGCGGCGCGGGCGACGATGCCTCTGGAGCAGTACGAAATCCGGATCCGGAGGGAAATCGATCGGGTCATCGCCGAACAGGAAACGCTCGGTTTGGACGTGCTCGTGCACGGTGAGCCTGAGCGAAACGACATGGTGCAGTATTTCGCCGAGCATCTCGACGGATTCGCGGTCACGCGCAATGGGTGGGTGCAGTCGTACGGTTCGCGCTGCACCCGGCCACCAATTCTGCACGCGGACGTGCACCGGCCGGAACCGATCACGGTGCGCTGGGCGACCTATGCGCAATCACGCACCGAGCGGCCGGTGAAGGGCATGCTCACCGGGCCGGTGACGATCGTCGCCTGGTCGTTCGTGCGCCCCGACCGGCCGCTGCGGGACGTGACGATGCAGGTCGCCGACGCGGT
Organism: Dactylosporangium sp. NPDC000244; assembly: GCF_040300725.1. Classification (NCBI taxonomy): domain Bacteria; kingdom Bacillati; phylum Actinomycetota; class Actinomycetes; order Micromonosporales; family Micromonosporaceae; genus Dactylosporangium; species Dactylosporangium sp. NPDC000244. The sequence continues at coordinate 99,898 of NZ_JBEPEH010000017.1, read as the reverse complement.
GCGGGCCGAGGTGCGCGACCTGGAGGCGGCCGGCATCCGGATCATCCAGGTCGACGAGCCGGCCCTGCGCGAGCTGCTGCCGCTGCGGCGCGAGGACCAGCCGGAGTACCTGGCCTGGGCCGTGGCCGCGTACCGCCGGGCGACCGCCGGCGCCGCGGACGGCACCCAGATCCACACGCACCTGTGCTATTCGGACGCGCCCGCGGTGCTGGCCGCGATCGACGCGCTGGACGCGGACGTGACCAGCATCGAGGCAGCCCGCTCGGGGTTCGCGATCGAGGGGCTGACGCGCGGGGTCGGCCCCGGGGTGTACGACATCCACTCCCCACGGATCCCGGACGTCGACGAGGTCGGGTCCCGGCTGCGCGCCGCGCTCGAGGTGATCCCGGCGGGGCGGCTCTGGGTGAATCCGGACTGTGGCCTCAAAACGCGCACCTACGAGGAGGTGCGCGCGGCGCTCACGAATGTTGTCGCGGCCGCGCACAAGATTCGCGAGTCCGTAGGGTGAGGGTATGTCGTATCCACCACCGAAGTACCACGGCGAGAACGGCGAGCTCAACGCCACCTACCGGCCGGTCACCACGGCGCCGGAGTTCACGTACGCCAACGGCAACACCGTGCACTACCTGGCGACGGGTGCGTCGACCAACGGGCAGTTCGGCCTGTACCGCTGGGTGATGGGCCCGCAGCCCAGCGGCCCGGACCCGCATTTCCACCGCTCGATCTCGGAGTCGTTCTTCATCCTGAGCGGTTCGGTGCGCATTTATGACGGCAAGCGCTGGATCGACACGGAACCGGGCGACTTCGTGCACGTTCCGGAGGGCGGCGTGCACGCGTTCCGCAACGAGTCCGGCGCGCCGGCCGAGATGCTTTTGCATTTCGCGCCCGGTGCGCCCCGGGAGGCCTACTTCGAGGGCCTCCCGGGGCTCGGTTCGATGACCGATGACGAACGTGCCGCGTTCATGCTCGAACACGACACGTTCTGGCTTTCCTGACTGTCCGTTCGCTCAGAAACCGAAGCTGGCGACGTCAG
>NZ_JBEPEH010000017.1:0-98772 GCF_040300725.1 Dactylosporangium sp. NPDC000244 | reverse complement strand
ACGTCAGTCAGCAGCCGAGGCCGCCAACTTCGGCCAGAAGCCGAAGCCAGCGACTTCGCTCAGAAACCGAAGCTGGCGACGTCAGTCAGCAGCCGAGGCCGCCAACTTCGGCCAGAAGCCGAAGCCAGCGACTTCGCTCAGCAACCGAAGCCGGCGACGTCAGTCAGCAGCCGAGGCCACCGACTTCGGCCAGAAGCCGAAGCCAGCGACGTCGATCAGAAGCCGAAGCTCGCGACGAGAATCGCGCGCCCCAGCGTGTGGGCGGTCAGGTTGAAGCCCACGACGTTGGGGCTCGCGTCGGCGTCAACGCCCAGCGAGTCGGTGTCGAGGGCGTGGACGACAAAGAAGTACCGGTGCGGCGCGTCCTGCGGCGGCGGGGCGGCCCCGCCGAAGTCCCGGCTGCCGTAGTCGTTGCGGGCGTGGATGGCCTCGTCGGGCAGGCCGTCCTTGTCCCCGGTCCCGGCGCCCGTCGGCAGCTCGGCCACCTCGGCCGGGATGTCGTAGACGAGCCAGTGCCAGAAGCCGCCACCGGTCGGGGCGTCCGGGTCGTAGCAGGTCACCGCGAAGCTCTTGGTGCCCTCGGGGGCGCCCGACCAGGACAGGTGGGGCGAGGTGTTGCCGCGCTCATAGACCTGGGCGTCGGGCAGGGTGCTCCCGTCCGTCAGGTCCTCGCTGGTCAAGCTGAACGCCGGCACCGCGGGCAGGAAGTCGTAGGGCGACGGCGGGCGCGGACGATCGGACATGCGCAATCTCCTTGCGAGGTGGCTACAGCTGTCTCTCGGGAATCCTCTTACCCAACGACCGTCAACCTCAAGTGAGGCGGCCGACAGCTAGCCCGAGCAACCACACCAGGTACGGCTGATGGATCGCGCCGGCGCTGCGCTGTTCGAGGCTGATCACCGTCTGACCCCGCCGGGCGACCGCCCACTGCCCGGACGCGAACGCCTCCTCCCCCACCCCGGGAACGGCAGCGCCGGCGCGGTGGGCCCGGATCGCGAGTTCGGCCGCATCGCCGGTGGCCACCGTGACGACGAGCGCCGAGCCGTCCGCCGCCCGGAACTCCGCCATCGTCATCGGCCCGACCGCCACGCCGCGGTCGGCGCCGGTGAGCGTCACCGGCCGTCCGAGTACGCGACCGGCCTCCTCCGCCGTGACCAGTTCGGCGGCCGCGACCCGGGTCGGGCGGACCGCGGTGGCCAGGGCCGGGGCGCCCGCGTTCATGGCGCGCAGGATGAGGGCGTCGGTGTCGTCTTCGCCGTACGTTTGTGATCGTGTGCGCGCGCTGGTGTCCACGCGCAGTTCGACCACGCGCCGGGTCCAGCGCCGGGCGGTCAGCGTGATGACGTCGCCGATGTCCGCGCGGTGCACGATTTCGGACGGACACGCCCAGGCGACGACACGATCGGCCGTGCCCGAGTCGATCGCCAGGTAGTGCAGGACGGGGATGGTCGGCCCGTCGTCGCCCTCGGTCTTCGTGCGCCAGGTCTCCACCCACACCACCTCGCCGGTGACGGTGACCGGGGTGAGCACGTCGACGAGGGTGCCGATCAAGGTGTACCCGCCGTAGAGCAGCGGCCACAGGATGAGCACGCGCACGGTGAGCGTCACCCAGCTCGATATGGAGCCTGGGGTGAAGTCGAACGCGATCGCGTTGAAGCGGACGATGAACGCGGCGATGGCGAGCGCGATGAAGCCTTTGACGGTGAGGCGTGCGGCTTTTTGTCCGTACCGTGGCCAGAACGACGGATATCGCACACGAATTCGGTGCCAGGTGCCGCCGAACGAGCTCCAGACCCGGCGCCGGTTGCCCATGCCGAGGTCGATGACGGCGGCGCAGACCCGTGTGGCTCCGACGGCGTCGCCGTAGGAGAGGTACCGGTCCCACACGGCGACGGCCGCGGGCGGGAGGTCGGCGAAGCTCTCGTGGGCGCGCAGGAACGCCTTGAGGCCGAGCCAGCGCACGGCCGCCTGGCGTCCCGCGGGGGTGTCCCGCTCGCCGCGCGACTTGCCGGCGAAGATGCCGAGCGCGGACCACAGGATGATGACCGCGACGAACGAAGCGCCATTGCGGCTGTGGAGGAATATGGCGATTCCGGCGGCAAACGCCGGGATTCCCGCAAGAATCGTGAGCGCGGCGACCATTGCCGAGGAGAACCGGCGCTGCGAGAGGCCTTGCGATCGGGCGTCCGCGATGATCGCCGCGTTCAGCCGCTTCGTCCAGCCCTGCGCCTGCGCGGCGTCGCGGAACGTGAGCGCGGTGAGCGGGACGACGCCGTGCATCATGAGCGATTGGACACGTTCGAAAATCATTCGCTCGTACGCGTTCAGCCCGGTCGGCTGCTCATTGCGCACATGGACGGTCGTTTGCAGCGGATCGTTGCCGGGTTGCCGGAACTCGAGGATGCGCCGGGCCGCGAGATCGATGAACGTGGACTCGGCGGCATCCTCGGTGAGCTCCCATCGCCCGGTGATGAGGCTGACCACGGCGGGCGATTCGGCGCCACCGAAGTCCTGGGTGGCCGGCGGCGCGAGGAGCACCGGTGGCCGCATTGCGTACAAAAGCCCCCAGAACGCCGCAAACCACACCAAAAGCCCGATTGCGACGATCCCGATCTCGACCAGGAGCCGGGGCTCGACGACGAGGTCCACGACGCGCCGCCCGGCCCGTCAGAACCGCACGTTGACGTCGGCGCGCTCGCCGCCCGCGGCCTCGAAGTACGGCCGCGCCCGGAACCCGCCGACACCCGCGATGATGTTGGACGGGAGCGTCTGGGTCCGCTGGTTGTACGTCTGCACGGCGCTGTTGTAGAACTGCCGCGCGTACGCGATCTTCTCCTCCGTGGCGCCCAGCTCCGCCTGCAGCTGCAGGAAGTTCTGGTTCGCCTTGAGGTCCGGGTACGCCTCGGCGAGCGCGAACAGCCGGCCGAGTGCCTGGGTCAGCATCCCCTCGGCCTGCACCCGCCGCGCGGGGTCGGCTTCGCCGCCGCCGCCGCCGGCGCCGGCGGCGGCGGCCGGCCCGGCCCCGACGGCCGAACTCGCGGCGGCGTTACGGGCGGCGATCACGGCCTCGAGGGTCCCGCGCTCGTGCGCGGCGTACCCCTTCACCGTCTCGACCAGGTTCGGGATCAGGGAATGGCGGCGCTTGAGCTGCACGTCGATCTGGGCCCATGAGGCGTCGACCTGGGTGCGGGCCTTGACCAGCGCGTTGTACGTGGCCACGGCCCACCAGACGAGCGCGATCACGAGCACGACGGCGACGCCGAGCACGATCAGAGCGGTCATGGGCGCATGGTGACCGCCCAGGGTTGCCCAGCGCGTAACACGGTCGCCGATCCGACAGACCCCGGCGTATCAGCAGACGCCGAGCCACATCAGACCGAGCCGGACCACACCAAGCCGCGTCGCAGCGAGCGAGGCCAGGCGAGGCCAGGCGAGGCCATCAACGCCGAATAAACGCCAACAGCCGGCGCCGAACGACGTCACAGCGATCGCCGCCAAGCAATGCCAGGCGGCGAGAGCCGAACCCAAAAAACGTCAAGCAACAAACGAGAGCAGTGCACAACAAAGAGCAAGAAAGAGCCAAATAGCGGGGGTGAAGAAGAGAAAACAAAGCGGGCGGGAGTGCGCCTTCTTAATTCCCTATTCTACCCGGGCCGACCTAATCGATCTTGCCGGGAGTCACGCTCAGTAAGGCAGGCGGAACTCCTCGGCTCGGCGGGCCGCCAGCCAGGACTCCACGTCCGACGCGGTGCGCGGCAGGCCGTCCGACAGGTTGCGCGCCCCCGTCGGCGTGACCAGCACGTCGTCCTCGATGCGCACCGCGATGCCCCGCAGCTCGGCCGGCACCAGCTCGTCCTCCGGCTGGAAGTACAGGCCCGGCTCGACCGTCAGGACGTAGCCGGCGTCCAGGGTGCCCTCGCGGTAGCGCTCCTTGCGCGCCGCCGCGCAGTCGTGCACGTCCAGGCCCAGCATGTGGCCGAAGCCGTGCAGGGTCCACCGGCGGTACAGGATCGCGCTCTTGTCCATCGCCTCGTCGACGCTCACCGGCAGCACGCCCAGCGAGTGCAGGCCCTCGGCCAGGACGCGCATGCACGCCTGGTGCACGTCGTCGAAGGCCACGCCGGGGCGGATGGTGTCGATGCCGGCCTGCTGGGAGCGGTACACGATGTCGTAGACCTCGCGCTGCAGGGGCGTGAACGCGCCGGAGACGGGGACGGTGCGGGTCACGTCGGCGGTGTAGAGGTTGCGGTTCTCCACGCCCATGTCCATGAGCAGCAGGTCGTCGCTGGTGGTGCGGCCCGTGTTGCGCATCCAGTGCAGGATCGTGCCGTGCGCGCCGGCGCCGACGATCGAGTCGTAGCCGACGTCGTTGCCGTCGTGGCGGGCGCGCATCGCGAAGATGCCTTCGATGAGGCGCTCGTTCACGGGGCGGTCGGCCGGCAGGGCGCGGGCCGCGTCCTCGAAGCCGCGGACGGTCGCGTCGATCGCGTCCTGCAGCTGCTCGAGCTCCCAGGCGTCCTTGACGAGCCGCAGCTCGCCGAGGACCCAGGCGAGCTCCTGGTCGCGGGCCGGGTCGGTGCTGCGCACGGCGGCGTCGACGGACGGGTCGAAGCCGCGCAGGACCCGGGTGCGGCCCGGGGAGCTGTCGTCGAGGACCGCGGCGAGGTCGTCCACGTGCGCGGTCTGCACCTGCAGCTCGGTCGACTTCTCGGCGAGGGTGTGCCGGCGGCCGATCCACAGCTCGCCGTGGTTGCGGTCGGTGAAGAACTCGTCGGTGTCGCGGGGCGAGCGGGGGCGGACGTAGAGCGTCGCGTCGTGGCCGCCGTCGGTCGGGCGCAGCACGAGGACCGACTCGGGGTCGTGCTCGCCGGTGAGCCACACGTGCTCGCTGCCGGGGCGGAACCGGAAGTTGGTGTCGTTGGAGCGCACGTGCTCGATCCCGGACGGGATGATGAGCGTCTCACCGGGGAACGCGCCGGACAGCTCGGCGCGGCGCTTGGCGTGGTCGGGCGCCTCCGTGCGGGGCGAGACGTCGAGCGTGGTGTCGCGCCAGCCTGTGCGCATGAATGCCCGGAAACGCTCCGGAAAGTCGGGGTCGTGGGACTGACTGCCGACTGCTTCGTCCATGTGAACCTCCGCCGCGAATTCGTGCTCCACCTGCGACCGTACCCCGTGCGAGGATGCATGCCATGGCGGGACTTCTCACGTTCGTCAGCGCGCGGGGCGGCGCGGCGGGGCAGCGGGATGCGGTCGCCGACGCGCTCGGGCTGCTGCGCCACCGCGGGCCCGACGACGAGGGCATCGTCGCCAACGACGACGTGGTGTTCGGCGCCGAGCAGCTGACCGTGAGCGAGCACCGCTCGGCGCAGCCGGCCAAGTATCCGCCGATGGGCGTCACGGCCGGGCGGTACCTGATCGTCCTGGACGGCGCGCTGTACAACGCCGGGGAGCTGCGCGCCGAGCTGGTCGAGGACCGCCGCGCCGAGTTCGGCACCGACGGCGACGCCGAGGTGATCCTCGCCGCCTACCACCACTGGGGGCCGGGTGCGGTGAGCCGGCTGCGGGGCATGTTCGCATTCGTGATCTGGGACGGCTCGGCCCGGCGGGCGTTCGGGGCCCGCGACCCGTTCGGCATCAAGCCGCTCTTCCAGCTGCAGACGCCCCAGGGGGTGTACCTCGCCAGCGAGAAGAAGGCCCTCCTGCCGTTCGTCGCCGACCGGGCCGCGGTCGACACGGTGCGCCTGCAGCACTACCTGACGATGCAGTACGTGCCGGAGCCGGCGACGATGCACCCGGAGGTGCGCCGGCTCGGGGCGGGCGAGTCGTTCGTCTACACCCCGGGCGGGCCGCTGGCGAACCGGCGGTACAGCCAGCTGACCTTCCGCCCGGCGCCGGTCGCCGACGAGGAGGCCGTCGTGCGCCGCATCGGGGAGGCGCTGCGCGAGAGCGTCCACGCGCACATGCAGGCCGATGCCCCGGTGGGCGCGTTCCTGTCCAGCGGCATCGACTCGACGGCGATCGTCGCGCTCGCGGCCGAGAAGGATCCGGGGCTGCGGACGTTCACCGTGGGTTACGACGCGGCCGGGCCGGGCGCGCAGTTCTCGGAAATCGACGTGGCCGAGCAGTCGGCCCGGGCACTGGGCGTCCCGCTGACCGCGACGGTGGTCACCGCGGGTGACTTCATGCGGGCCCTGCCGCGGATCGTGTGGCATCTCGACGACCCGGTCGCGGATCCGGCGCTGGTGCCGCTGTTCTTCCTCGCGGAGCGGGCGGCCCGGGACGTGACGGTGGTGCTCGGCGGCGACGGGGCGGACGAGCTGTTCGGCGGCTATCCGATCTACCGGGAGCCGCTGTCGCTGTCGAGCGTCAGCCACCTGCCGGACTCGATGCAGCGGGGGCTGCGGGCGGTGTCGCGGGTCATCCCGCAGGGCGTGAAGGGCAAGAGCTTCCTGGAGCGGGGCACGACCCCGATCGAGGAGCGCTACTACGGCAACGCGCGCATCTTCACCGACGAGGAGAAGGCCGCGCTGCTGCGCCACTACGAGCCGGACGTGCGGCACACCGACGTGACGGCGCCGGTGTTCAAGGAGGCCGGGGCGCTCGACGACGTGACGACGATGCAGTACGTCGACCTGTACACGTGGCTGCGCGGCGACATCCTGGTGAAGGCCGACCGGATGACGATGGCGCACTCGCTGCAGCTGCGCACGCCGTTCCTGGACCGGGCGGTGTTCGAGGTGGCGGCGGGGCTGCCGAGCGAGCTGAAGGTGCCGCCGCGCTCGCAGGAGACGAAGGCGGCGCTGCGCCGGGCGCTGGCCGGGGTGGTGCCGGAGCCGATCGTGCACCGCAGGAAGCTCGGGTTTCCGGTGCCGATCCGGCCGTGGCTGCGCGGGGAGATGTACGACTGGGCGCACGGCCTGCTCGACACGTCGGGCGCCGGGGATCTGCTCGACCTCGACGTGGTGCGGGGGCTGCTGCGGGCGCACCGCAAGAAGGAGGCCGACCATTCGCGCAAGCTGTGGACGGTGCTCGTCTTCTGCGTGTGGCACGCCGTCTTCGTGACCGGATCCATGCGCCCGGGGTTCACCGGCGCCGCGAACGAGGAGGTGTTCCCGTGACCGGGTACGGCGTGGTCATCGGTGAGGCGCTGATCGACCTGCTGGAGTCGACGTCGGGCGGTGAGCTGGTCTACCGGCCGGCGGTCGGCGGCGCGCCGTTCAACGTGGCCGTCGGCATCGCCCGGCTCGGCGCCGACGTGCACTTCCTGGGTTCGTTCGGCGACGACCCCTTCGGCCACCGGCTGCTGGACTTTCTGGATAAATCCGGCGTCGGTACGGATGGTGCCGTCACGGTCCCGGGCGTGGCCACCACGCTCGCCGTCACCACCTTCCAGGGCCACGAGCCGACGTTCCGCTTCTACGGGGAGCCGCCGTCCTACGGGCTGCTCGACGCCGGCGGCGTCGACGAGTCCCTGGTGGCGGGGGCGCGGCTGCTGTACTGCGGCTCGATGTGCCTGCTCGCCCCGCCGGTGCTCGCCGCCGCCCGCCGCGCCTGGGCGGTGCCGGGGCCGGTCCGCGTCTTCGACCCCAACGTGCGCCCGATCGTGGGGCTCAACCCGGACGTCGTGGAGGAGTTCGCGGCCACGGCCGACCTGGTGAAGCTGAGCTCGGCCGACGCGGCGGCGCTGTGGGGCGACTCGCCCGAGCGGGCCGCCGCCCGCCTGTTGTCCTGCGGCGCGGACGTGGTCGTGGTGACCCTGGGTTCGCAGGGTGCGCTGGTGGCGAAGGGTTCCTCGACGGTACTGGTGCCGGCCCCCCGCATCGCCCCGGTCGACGCGACCGGCGCGGGCGACGCGACGATGGCCGGGCTCAGCTGGGGCATCCTCGCCCACGGCCGGCCGGTCGATCTCGGCGGCTGGGCGACCCTCACCCGGGTCGCGGTCCACGTCGCCGGCCTGGTGTGCGAGTCGCCCGGCGGCGCCGTGTCCATGCCGACGGTCGCCGACCTTCGCACCCGGTTCGTAGACTTGGCGGTGTGACGCCCGGGCGGTTCGGCCGCTACGTGATGGCATGCAAGGCGGCGGCCGTGGGCGTCGCCTTGCTGATCGTCGTGCTCCGGGTCGTCTACGAGTTCGGCGTCACCCCGGCGAACACCCCGATGTGGGCCGCCGCCGCGCTGCTGTTCGCCCCGGTCGTCGTGCTCAGCGGCGCGTTTATCGGCTTCGGCATCGTGTTCCGCCCGATCCTGCACCCGCCGCCGGCGGCGCTGCGGGTGCGGGGGGACGCGTTCGTGGTGCCGGGCTCCCCGGTGCTCATGGGCCGGCTCACGATGGGCTGGGCGCTGCTGGGCACCGTGTTCCTGGAGAGCGACCCGGGCCTGTCGCCGACGACGCGCTTCGGGATCAACGCGGGCGCCTTCCTGGTCATCGCCGGGGCCGCCCTGCCGCTGCTGCGCGGCCCGCGGATCGTGGTCACCCCGGCGGGGCTGAACATCCGCTCCGGGGGCCGCCGGGTCCTGGCCTGGGACGACCTGGTGCGGGTGCCGGCCAACCCGCTGCCGATCCCGGTGCGGGCGCCGAAGCTGGCGCTGAGCATCCGCCGCCCGGGCCGCCCGGAGCCGGGCTGGCTGCTGGTGCCGCTGGAGCTGCTGGCGGTCGAGCCCGTCTTCCTCGGCACCGTCGTGGAACACTACGTCGAGCACCCGGACCGCCGCGGGGCGATCGGCACGAAAGAGGAGTACACCCGCCTGACGGGGGTGCCCGTCTGACGGTTGGCAAGGCGTTTGCAAGGGCGGCGGCGGATGCTGGGGCCGTGACTGCTCTGCTGTTGGTTCGCCGGGTGCCGCCGGCCCGCCTGGAACTCACCCGCACGACGGCCCGGCAGTGGGATGCCGCGCTGGCGGGTGACGCGACCCTGCAGTGGTGGGAGCTGGTCGACCCGGCGGCCGACGACGCCGCCCCGCCGGCCGCGCTCGCGGCCCTGCGCCCGGACCCGGTGACGGTGCGCCTGGCCGGCGTGGCGACCCCGCCGGGGCGTCGCGACCGGGCCGTGCAGGTGGTGGTCGCGCTGGTCGACGCGCTGCGGGCCACGTCCGCGCTCACGCTGGAGGCGCTGCCGTCGGCGGAGCTGTCGCCGATCCTGAGCGACGCCGGCTTCCTTCCGGCCGCGGACGGCCGCGCCGTCGTCGAGCTGTAGGCGACCCGCGGACGGGCGCACGGCCGTCGAGCTGTAAGCGCCCCGCGGACGGCCACACGGTCGTCGAGCTGTGGGCGACCCGCGGACGGGCGCACGGCCGTCGAGCTGTAAGCGCCCCGCGGACGGCCGCGCCGTCGTCGAGCTGTAGGCGACCCACGGACGGAGGCACGGCCGTCGAGCTGTAAGCGCCCCGCGGACGGCCACACGGTCGTCGAGCTGTGGGCGACCCGCTCCGGACCGGGCCGGGAGGCGCTACCGTCGACTGGTTGGAACTGCGCATCCTGGGCCCGCTTGAGGCCCTCACCGACGACGGCGTCCCGATCGACCTGGGCACCCCGAAGCAGCGTGCCGTCCTGGCGCTGCTCGCGACCCGTCCGGGCCGGGTGGTGCCGGTGCAGACGCTGGTCGACGAGCTGTGGGCGGACGAGCCGCCGGAGCGTGCGATCGCGTCGCTGCAGGCGTACGTGTCCCGCCTGCGCCGTGCCCTGGAGCCGGACCGGGCCGCGCGGGGTCCCGCGACGGTCCTGGTGAGCCGGGCGCCCGGCTATCTGCTGGCGGTCCCGCCCGAGGCCGTGGACGCGGTCCGGTTCGCGGCCGCGGTAGGGCCCGCGGACGGCGGCGACGATCCGGCGGTGCTCGACGCGGCCCTGGCGCTGTGGCGGGGTGATCCGCTGCCGGAGCTGGGCGACTCCCCGCTGGCCCAGGCGGAGCGGGCCCGGATGCAGGAGCTGCGCTTCGCCGCGCTCGAGCGCCGGGCGGCCGCGTGGCTGGCCCGGGACCGGCTCCCCGAGGTGATCTACACCACCGAGGCGGCGCTGGCCGAGTCGCCGTACCGGGAGCCGCTGTGGGCCCAGCTGATGCTGGCCCTGTACCGGGCGGGCCGGCAGGCCGAGGCCCTGAGCGCGTTCGCGAAGGCCCGCGCGATCCTGGCCGGGGAGCTCGGCATCGAGCCGGGCCCAGAGCTGCGCCGGCTCGAGTCGGACATTCTGCGCCAGTCCCCCGGCCTCGGCGCGCTGGGGCCGCCGGCGACGGTCGCGCCGAGCCCCCAGCCGGTGGCGGCGACGACGGCGACGGTGCCCCCGAGCCCCGGGCCGGTGGCGGCGGCGACGGTGCCGCCGAACCCCGCGGAGCCGGTGGCGGCGGAGCCGGACGGCGACGCGGGGCCGCTCGTGGGGCGGGACCGGGAGCTGGCCGTCGCCGACGAGGTCCTCGCGCGGCGGGGGCGGGTGCTGGTCGTGGAGGGCGCGGCCGGGATCGGCAAGTCGGCGCTGCTGGACGAGGTGGCCCGGCGGGCGGCCGGGCTCGGGTTCGCGATCGGGCGCGGGGGCGGGGTCGACGGGCCGCAGCCGCCGGTGTTCCTGCCCTGGGCGCAGGCGCTGCGCGGGCTGGCGGACGGGTGGGCGGCGGAGCTGGCGGAGGCGTTCGCGCCGTTCGGGAACCTGCCCGCGGTGCTCGACCCGGCGCTGGCCGAGGCGATCGGGCTGCCCGCGCCGGAGCGGCTGGCCGACGCGGAGCTGGCCCGGTCGCGGCTGTTCCAGGGGCTGGTCGACGGGTTGCGCCGGCTGGCCGGGCGGCGTCCGGTGCTGCTGGTGTTCGACGACGCGCACCTGCTCGACCGGCCGTCGCGCACGCTGCTCGGGCTGTGCCTGCGGGCGGTGCCGGGGTCGGGGCTCGTCGTGGTGCTCGCGGCCCGCAGCGGCGAGGGGGTCACGGATCTCGCCGCCGGGGCACCGGCCGTACCGCTGCGGCTCGAAGGTCTGTCGGGCGAGGACGTGGCGCGGCTCGGGGAACGGGTGGCGCAGCGGGCGCTCGGGCGCGAGACCGTCGCGGTGCTCGTCGACCGGACCGGCGGCAACCCGTTCTTCGTCGGCGAGCTGCTGCGGGTCCTGCTCGCGGAGCACGCGCTGGACGAGCGCGGCGCCCGGGAGCGCACGCCCGCGCGGGTGCAGGAGGTGATCCGGCGGCGCTTCGCGCGGCTGCCCGGCCAGCTGGGGGCGGTGCTCGCCGTCGCGGCGGTGCTGGGGCGGGAGTTCGACGTCGCGGTCCTGCGGGAGATGACGCAGCTCGACGAGCTGGAGCTGTACGACACGCTCGACACGGCGGTCGCGACCGGGGTGCTCGGCGGCGGCGCGGACGGGCGGCTGCGGTTCGCGCACGATCTGCTGCGGCAGGTGGCGTACGAGGAGCAGGGGCCGCTGCGCCGGGCGCGTCTGCACGCGCGGGCGGCCCGGGCCCTGCACGAGCGGAGCGCCACCGAGCGGGCGGCGCACCTGCGCCTGGCGCTGCCGGTCGCCGGTCCGCTGGAGGTGGCGCCGGTGCTGGCGGCCGCGGCGGGTGAGGCCTACGAGCGCACGGCGCTGGAGGAGGCGGTCGCGTTGCTGGAGGAGGCGGTGACGGTCCTGCTCAGCGCCGCCCCGTCGCGGGCGCGGGACGTCGCCGAGCTGGATCTGCGGGTCCGGCTGGCGTACACGCACCAGGCGACCGGCGACTATCTCGGCGCGCCGGCGGCCGCGCAGTACGCGCTCATGGAGCCGGTGCTCGCCCGGGTCACCCCGGGGCCGGAGCTGGTCGCGGCGTTGTGGGGGTACGCGTCGTTCCACAACGCGGCCGGCGACGACGACCGGATGGGGGCGGTCGCGGCGCTGGACCCGTTCGTCGCCGGGGTGCACGCCGGCTACGCCGCGCACACCCGGGCGGACCTGCCCCGGGCGCGGGCGCTGCTGCGGGAGGCGCTCGACGCGCTGCCGGAGGGTGGCCTGCCGGTGTTCCCGCTCATCGACTGGGATCCGGTCGCGGGCATTCTCGGGCCGGCCGCGTCGGTCGAGAGCCTGTTCGGGGACCGGGCCGCGGCGGAGGCGTTCCTGGCGCGGGCGGGACGGGCGACGCCGTTCCAGGACATGTACGTCACGTCGTACTCGGCGTCGGTGGCCGCGGACGCCTACGACGCCGAGGCGGTGCTGGCCCGGGCCCGGCGGACGCTGCGGCTGGCGGAGCAGATCCAGAGCCGGGAGTACCGGGCGGTGGCGCAGGTGCTCGCCGGCTGGGCGAGCGGCGACGAGGCGCTGCTGGCCGAGGGCGAGGACGCGCTGGGCGGGATGCTGTGGCGGTATCCGCGGCTGCTGGCGCTGCACCCGGATCTGCTGCTGCGCGCGGGGCGGGCGGCGGAGGCGGCGCGGCTCGCGCGGGCGCGGCTGGTCACCCCGCTGGACGGGCTGAACCGGTTCGCGGAGCCGGATCTGCGCCGGGTGCTGGGGGTGGCCACGGGCGACCGCGCGGAGCTGGAGCGGGCCCTGGCCCTGGCCCGTGAGCTGGGGCATGCGCCGGCCGCGGCACGGATTGGGACGGCGCTTGCGTGAAAAACAAGACGGACGTACGGTTTTCTTGACTGAACCCCCCGCGGCGTGATCCCGGCGCACGCTGGGGAAGACTGGCGTACCGGAACACGACTTGACGGAAGAGGAGCACACGCCGTGGCGAGCCTCGACTCCTTCGGAGCAAAGAGCCAGCTGAGCGTCGGTGACGCGAGCTATGAGATTTACCGGATCGGCCAGGTCGAGGGGGCCGCTCGGCTGCCGTACAGCCTGAAGATCCTCCTGGAGAACCTGCTGCGGACCGAGGACGGCGCGAACATCACCGCCGAGCACATCCGGGCCCTGGGCGGGTGGGACGCGTCGGCCGAGCCGAGCGTGGAGATCCAGTTCACCCCGGCCCGCGTGCTGATGCAGGACTTCACCGGCGTGCCGTGCGTCGTCGACCTCGCCACCATGCGCGAGGCCGTCGTCGAGCTCGGCGGCGACCCGAAGCGGGTCAACCCGCTCGCCCCGGCCGAGCTCGTCATCGACCACTCCGTCATCGCCGACCTGTTCGGCCGGCCGGACGCGTTCGAGCGCAACGTCGAGCTGGAATACGGGCGCAACAAGGAGCGGTACCAGTTCCTGCGCTGGGGCCAGACCGCGTTCAACGAGTTCAAGGTCGTCCCGCCGGGCACCGGCATCGTGCACCAGGTGAACATCGAGTACCTGGCCCGGGTCATCATGTCCCGCGGCGGCCAGGCCTACCCGGACACCGTGGTCGGCACCGACTCGCACACCACGATGGTCAACGGCCTCGGCGTGCTCGGCTGGGGCGTCGGCGGCATCGAGGCCGAGGCCGCGATGCTCGGCCAGCCGGTGTCGATGCTCATCCCGCGGGTCGTGGGCTTCAAGCTCTCCGGTGAGCTGCCGGAGGGCACCACCGCCACCGACCTGGTGCTGGTCATCACCGAGATGCTGCGCAAGCACGGCGTGGTCGGCAAGTTCGTCGAGTTCTACGGCCCCGGCGTGAGCGCGGTGCCGCTGGCCAACCGGGCCACGATCGGCAACATGAGCCCCGAGTACGGCTCGACGGTGGCGATCTTCCCGATCGACGACGAGACCATCAAGTACCTGAAGCTGACCGGCCGCGACGAGGCCCAGGTCGCGCTCGTCGAGGCCTACGCCAAGGAGCAGGGCCTCTGGCACGACCCGGCCACCGAGCCGGACTACTCCGAGCGCCTCGAGCTCGACCTGAGCACCATCGAGCCGTCGCTGGCCGGCCCGAAGCGCCCGCAGGACCGGGTGCCGCTGGACAGCGCCAAGTCGATGTTCCGCTCGGTGCTCGACCACTACGTCGGCGACGGCGTCGAGGGCCCGGCCGACGAGGCCAGCGCCGAGTCGTTCCCGGCCAGCGACTCCCCCGCCAACAGCGTCACCGCCAACGGTGACCGCCCGCACGACCTGGCCTCGGCGGCCTCGGGCGCCGACGGCCGCACGTCGAAGCCGGTGCGGGTCGAGGACTACGAGCTCGACCACGGCGCGGTCGTCATCGCCGCCATCACGTCCTGCACGAACACCTCGAACCCGCAGGTCATGATCGGCGCGGCGCTGCTGGCCCGCAACGCGGTGGAGAAGGGCCTGTCCCGCAAGCCGTGGGTGAAGACGACCCTGGCCCCGGGCTCGAAGGTGGTCACCGACTACTACGAGCGCTCCGGCCTCACGCCGTACCTGGACAAGCTCGGCTTCAACCTGGTCGGCTACGGCTGCACCACCTGCATCGGCAACTCCGGCCCACTGCCGGAGCCGATCAGCGCCGCGGTCAACGAGCACGACCTCACCGTCGTGTCGGTGCTGTCCGGCAACCGCAACTTCGAGGGCCGGATCAACCCGGACGTGAAGATGAACTACCTGGCCTCGCCGCCGCTGGTGGTCGCCTACGCGCTCGCGGGCACGATGGACATCGACCTGACCAACGACCCGCTGGGCACCGGCTCGGACGGGCAGCCGGTCTACCTGCGCGACATCTGGCCGAGCCCGAAGGAGATCGAGGACACCATCGCCGCGGCGATCGGCGCGGACCTGTTCTCCACCCGCTACGCCGACGTGTTCGCCGGCGACGAGCAGTGGCGGTCGCTGCCCACGCCGACGGGCGACACGTTCGACTGGGCGGGTGACTCGACGTACGTGCGCAAGCCCCCGTACTTCGAGGGCATGGCCACCGAGCCCTCGGCCGTCAGCGACATCGCCGGCGCCCGGGTGCTGGCCAAGCTCGGCGACTCGGTCACCACCGACCACATCTCGCCGGCCGGCTCCATCAAGGCCGACTCGCCCGCCGGGAAGTACCTCGCCGGGCACGGGGTGGACCGCAAGGACTTCAACTCGTACGGGTCGCGCCGCGGCAACCACGAGGTGATGATCCGCGGGACGTTCGCCAACATCCGGCTGCGCAACCAGCTCGCGCCGGGCACCGAGGGCGGCGTGACCATCAACCACCTCACCGGCGAGCAGACCACGATCTACGACGCCTCGGTCGCCTACGCCGAGGCCGGGGTGCCGCTGGTGATCCTGGCCGGCAAGGAATACGGCTCCGGCTCCTCGCGTGACTGGGCCGCCAAGGGCACCGCGCTGCTGGGCGTGCGCGCCGTCATCGCCGAGTCGTACGAGCGCATCCACCGCTCGAACCTCATCGGCATGGGCGTGCTGCCGCTGCAGTTCCCGCAGGGCGAGACCGCCGGCTCGCTGGGCCTGTCCGGCACCGAGACGTTCACCGTCACCGGCGTCGAGCAGCTCAACGACGGCAGCACCCCGCGCACGGTGCGGGTGAGCACCGACAGCGGCGTCGAGTTCGACGCGGTGGTGCGCATCGACACCCCCGGCGAGGCGGACTACTACCGCCACGGCGGCATCCTGCAGTACGTGCTGCGCAAGATGATCGCCGCCTGACCCGGTAGCCGGACACGAAACGGCGCCCGTCCACTGTGGACGGGCGCCGTTGCCGTCCCCGCCTACTTGCCCGCGGGGATCTGGAAGCGGTACACCTTCGCCTTGTCCTTGTCCAGGAGCACCAGCGAGTCGTTGCTCATCGACACGTCCTGCAGCAGCGTCGGCACGCTCGCCGAGCCGATCGGCTTGCCGTCGAGGCCGTAGACGTAGGCGTTCCACGTGCCCTTGCCCGGCACGACGCTCTCGATGACGACCTTGTTGCCGTAGCCGGCGTAGGCGTCCTGGCTCGCCAGCCCCTGACCCAGCACGACCTGGTCGTTGCCGGTCGCCGGATCGAGCACGGCCGCGTCGCCGACGATGTCGAACACGCCGTGACCGCCGACGAGCTTGCCGTCCATCACGACCCAGATGGGGTCCTCGGTGCCCGGGATGGTGCCGCTGCGGTCACGGATCGACAGCTTGGTCCACTTGGCCTGGCCGTTGGTGGCGTCGATGGCGATGAGCACGTCCTTGCCCGAGGTCTGCGTGCCCGCGACGCAGACCAGCTTCTCGCCGCACGGGCGCACGTTGTCGACCTTCGTGCCGGACGGCGCCTTGAACTCCCACGCCTGCTGCCAGTTCCTGATGCTGTACGCCACCACGTTGCCGTCGGCCTCGCCCTTGAACATCGCCAGGTCGTTGTAGACGAGCCACGAGTTCGAGGACGAGTTCTTCTTGTAGGCGCCGGAGGCCGTCTGCTTGCCCGTGTTGAGGTCGATGGTCGCGGCCTTGGTGTCGCTGAGCAGCTGCACCGCGACCGCGCCGGCGCTCAGCGACTCCTGGAACGGCCAGAGGCTGGAGAACGTCAGCCCGTAGGTCGGCACGATGGTCGTGGCCGGAGTGTCGGAGGTCGGCCACATCAGCGCCGGCCTGGCCCCGCGGCCGGTGATGCGGTGGCTGTTCTGCTCGACGCCGGCCGACCACTTCGTCGTGCCGTCGGCGAGGTTGACCCGGTCGAGGGTCGGCTTGTTCCAGTCGCTGTGCTCCACCACGACGTCGGTGCCCAGGTAGACGAGGTCGGTCCGATCGGCCCAGGCCTTCGTCCACTTCGCGGTGTGCGTGGCCAGGTCGATGACCGAGCGCGACTCCTGCTTGCCGTCGCCGCCGAGCTTCGCGTCGTCCTTGCCGTCGACGATGAGCAGGTTGCCGACGACCTTCAGGGCGAGCTCGGCCGGCTCCGCCTGCAGCTGCACGGTCCAGATCTGCTTGCCGGCGGTCTCGTAGCCGGACACGACCGTCGCGCCCGCGTTGACCTGCGCGGTGAAGACGTTGCCGTTGCCGGCCGTGGTGGCGATCGCGCCGTCGGAGCTGAGCTGGATCACCTCGCCGGCCTTGAGCCCGTCGACCTGCCCCGGCCCGTCGGCGCCGGTGTCGAAGCCGGGGAAGCCGTTCTTGGCCGACTCGAACTGGTCGCCCATCCAGGTGAACAGACGGTTGCCGCCGTAGACGCAGCCACCGATGACGGCCAGCACGATCACGAACGCGATCCAGGGCGCGCTGCTGCGGCGCTTGCGCGGCAGCACGATCGGGACGCCCACCCCGTACGCCGGAGGCGGTGGCGCCATCGGCGGCGGGGCCATCGGCGGCGGGCCGGCCTGCTGCGGGACCATCCGGGGCGGTATGGGCGGCGGCGTGCCCGCGGGGGAAGCGGGGGCCGCGGGGAACGCCATCGAGACCGGAAACGCCGGGCTCCCCGACGGGGACACGGGCACGCCCGACACCGGGAAGCCCGTCGACGGCGTCGTCGGGGAGACGGGGCGGGGCGCGGGGGCCTGCTGGGGCCCCGGGGCCTGCTGCGGGCCCGCGGCACCGACGGCCAGGATGCCGCCGTAGGCCACCGGGAGCTCCGGCTGCTCGGGCACGACCGGCGCCACCCCGAAGCGGGCGTGCAGGCGGCTGGCCACGAGCGGGATCCGGCTGGACCCGCCGACGAGGAAGATGCCGGCGAGCTGGCGCACGTCGACGCCGGCCCGCTCCAGCACCCGGCGCGTCTCGTCCACGGCCCGGTCGATGAGCGGGCCGGCGACCCGCTCCAGCTCCTCCCGGGTCAGGTGGACGGCCTCGTCGGTGCCGGGCAGGTGCACGGGCGCGGAGGCGGCCCGGGAGAGCATCTCCTTGGCCGCGCGGACCTCGCTCCAGAACTCGCGGCGGTCGCGTTTGGCCGCGGTCGAGTCGGGGTTGGACAGCCGCTGCCACAGCTGCGGCTGGCGCAGGCTGATGAGCTGGCCGAGGTGGCCGACGAGGGCCGCGTCGATGTCGACGCCGCCGAGGTCGTCGAGGCCGCCGACGCCGAGGACCCGCAGCCCGTCGAACTCGCGGCGCACCACCGACACGTCCAGCGTGCCGCCGCCGAAGTCGAACACCGCCAGGCTCTGCAGCGGGGCGACCTGCTGGCCGAGGACGCTCAGGCAATAGGTGGCGGCGGCGATCGGCTCGTCGACGAGGACCACGGGGCCGAGGCTGGCCGCCCGGGCCGCCTCCAGCAGCACGCCGCGGCGCTGGCCGCCCCAGTCGGCGGGGCAGGTGAGCACCGTCGAGCCGACCGGGTTCACCCCGGCCTGCAGCGACTCCTCCGCGGCCCGGCGCAGCAGCGAGGCGAGCATCTCCACGACGGTGACCTCGGCCGCGCCGAGCAGGACCGAGCCCTCGTCGACGCTGCGCTTCGGGTAGGGCTCGAACCGCTCCGGCGCCAGCTGGGAGAGCCGCTCCGCGTCCCGGCCCACGCTGAGCCGGCCCTGCTCGTCGGCGTAGATCCCGGACGGCATGACGGGCGAGCCGTCGAACAGCAGCGCCCGGGGAGCCTCGTCGCCGCGGCGCACGACGGCGACGGTGTGGCAGGTGCCCAGGTCGATCGCGAGACGATGGGTCGGGGTCGGGCCCACGCGCTCACCTCCAATGACCTCCGGGATGCTACGGCAGGGGTACGACAAATCCGATCGGCGGTTTGGGGTAGACAAGAACCTGACATTCGAGGAGGCAACCCCATGCGCGCGGTGGTGTTCGGCGAGCACGGCGACCGTTCGGTCCTGACCGTCCAGGAGCGGCCCGACCCGGAGCCCGGCCCCGGCGAGGCGCTGGTGCTCGTCGAGGCCAGCGGCGTCAATTTCATCGACGTGTACCAGCGTGACGGCACCTATCAGGTCCCGCTGCCGGCGCTGCTGGGCAGCGAGGGCGCCGGGACCGTGCTCTCCTTCGGCGACGGCGTGCGCGGCCTGGCCCCCGGCGACCGGGTGGCCTGGGCCGGCGTCCGCGGCAGCCACGCCGAGCAGGCGCTCGTGCCGGCCGACCGGCTCGTCCCGGTGCCCGGGGAGGTCACCACCGAGCAGGCGGCCGCGGTCATGCTGCAGGGCCTCACCGCGCACTACCTCACCCACGACTCGTTCGCGGTCCGGCCCGGCTGCGTGGTGCTGGTGCACGCCGCCGCCGGCGGGATGGGGCGGCTGCTGACCCGGATCGTCACGCACCTCGGCGGCCGGGTCGTCGCGACCGCGTCCACGCCCGGGAAGCGGGAGCTGGCCTTGGCCGCGGGCGCGGTCCGCGCCGTGCCCTACGCCGAGGCGCTGGACGCCGTGCGCAAGGTCACCGGCGGCGCGGGCGCCGACGCGGTGTACGACGGCGTCGGCGCGGACACGTTCGACACCAGCCTCGAGGCCCTGCGCCCGCGGGGCACCCTGGTGCTGTTCGGCGCGGCGAGCGGCAAGGTCCCGCCGTTCGACCCGCTGCGCCTGATGTCCGGCTCGTATTTCCTGACCCGGCCGACCCTCGGACATTTCATCGTGTCCCGCGCGGAATTGCTCGAACGCGCGGAAACGCTGTTCGGCTGGGTGGCCGGCGGCATTGTCGACCCGGCCGTCACGGGGCGCTATCCGCTGGACGCGGCGGCGGACGCATATGCCGCACTGGAGGGCCGCCAGTCCACCGGAAAGCTGCTCATTGTTCCGTGATCATGGTCTCACCGTAGGGGCCTGGCGGAATTCGCGCCGCGGGGTGGCAGTACACCTTCAATGGTTCAGGGCCGTCGGCGGCGCGAGCAGGCTGAGGCCGAGCGTTGCCGGCGCGGCGGTCCACATGGGCTGAGGCCCTCACGAACTGCGGCCCGGCGGACCACCCTCCCCGCCGAGGTCCGCGCCCGCCGCGGCTCGCCCGGTCACGAATCCGGGCGAGCCGCGGTCCTCGTTCGCGGCTCAGCGCATGCCGGCGTCGCGCAGCAGCTCGGCGACGAGCGGCTCCGGCTCGACGGCGAAGCCCTTGCCCGTGAACCAGCGCGCCACGTTGGCCACGTCGCGGGCGAGGAACTCGGCCCCGTTCGGGTTGCCCACCACGTCGACGATCTGCGGCAGGTCGATGAGGACCAGCCGCTCGCCGTCGACGAGCAGGTTGTACGGGGACAGGTCGCCGTGGGCCACGCCGGCCCGGGCCAGCACCCGCAGCGCGTCGGCGAGCTGCTCCCACAGCGACGCCAGCTGCGCCCGGGAGGGGCGGGTCTGGGCGAGCCGGGGTGCGGCCGTACCGTCGGGCGCCCCCACGAACTCGAGCATGAGCTCGGTGCCGAGCAGCTGCACGGGGTACGGCACGCGGACCCCCAGCGCCCAGAGCCGCCCGAGCGCCGCGAACTCCGCGGCCGCCCACTGCCCGGCGATCGCCTCGCGCCCGAATGCGGTGCGGCCCGCCATCGCGCGGGTGACGCGGGACTCGCGGACGCGGCGGCCCTCGAGGTAGCCGGCGTCGCGGTGGAACATGCGGTGCTCGGCGGACCGGTAGCGCTTGGCCGCCAGCAGTGACCGGGAGCCGGCGGTGTCCGAGCCGGGCACGGCCCGCTCGACGAGATGGACGTCGGCCTCCTTGCCGGTCTTGAGCACGCCGAGCTCGGTGTCCCGGGCGGCGAGCGACGTCACCACCCAGTCGGGGCGGGGCTCGGGGCCGTGCAGCACGCCGGGGGCGTCCCAGGTCGTGTACTGCCCCTCGTCGCCGGACGGATCGTCCGACGTGTCCCACGCCGTGTCGAAGTCGTGGGAGAGGCGCTTCAGAAAAGTCGGGTCGTCGTCGTCGAAACGACGACGGCGTGGTGATGCGAAGTCATGGTCGCGCAACGCGAGTGCTCCTGAGTCGGAAAGGTCAACGGGTTGTCGGGCATGCGAAAACGCGCCATGACGGCAGCCATGCGAATCAACCCCCTTCCGTCTCGAAGTCGGGGACAGCTTGCGGTACACCCGGATCGGGCGCAACCGAATTTCTCAGCGGGAGGCCATGACCTCGGCGATCGCGGCGATCACGCCGTCGGCCGACCGGGTCGGCGCGTAGCGCCGCTCGATCCACTCGCGCCCGCGGTGCAGCCAGACGCTGCGCATCCCGGCCGCGTCCGCCCCGCCGATGTCGGCCTCGGGGCTGTCGCCGATCATCCACGCCCCCGACAGGCGCATCCGGGCCCGCTCGGCCGCGATGGCGAAGATGCGCGGGTTCGGCTTGCGCACGCCCGCCTCCTCGGAGATGACCCAGTCGGCGAGGTACCGGTCCAGGCCGGTCTTGCGCAGCTTCTCCTCCTGCTGGCGGGACTCGCCGTTGGTCACGACCACCGGCACCCAGCCGGAGTCCTCGGCGATCGCGAGGGCGCACGCGGTCAGCGGGTCGAGCCGGATCCGGTCCATGATCGCCTGGCGGATCTCCTCGACGAGATCGAGCGCGCTGTACCGCAGCCCGTAGCGCTCCCGCAGCCCCTCGGCCACGTCCCACGCCGATCCCATGCCGTCCGCGTCCACCGAGAGCAGCCACTCGAGGTCGTATTCGGGCGCACCGATCTCCGCGAGGAACCCGCTCGCCCACGCGCGGAACGCCCCGGCCCTGTCCAGCAGGGTGTCGTCCAGGCTGAGCAACAACAGGGGCACGCGGGCAGGGTACGTGACGAGCCCCATATCGAACAGATCCTCATGTTCTCGCTGGGCTCGACAAATCCCCGCAAAACCGGGCCAAACGGCGGGAAGAAACACGGGCGAAACGACCCTGTTCGCAAACCGTATGTACGGCTTGCATAATCGACAGGTGCCCCGGGTGAGCCAGGACCAGCTCGACGCGCGCCGGAAGGAAATCCTCACCGGCGCGCGGACGTGCTTCGCCCGCCACGGCTACGAAGGCGCGACCGTGCGGCGGCTCGAGGAGGAGATCGGCCTGTCCCGCGGGGCGATCTTCCACCACTTCCGCGACAAGGACTCGCTCTTCCTGGCCGTCGCCGAGGACGACGCCGCCACCATGGTAGCGACGGTCGCCGAAAACGGCCTGGTCCAGGTGATGCGCGACCTGCTGGCCTCGGCCGACGCCTCCGACACCGGCGGGTGGCTCGGCAGCCAGCTCGAGGTGTCGCGGCGGCTGCGCACCGACCCCGAGTTCGCCAAGCGCTGGGCGGCACGCTCCGAGGCCGTCGCCGCCGCCACCCGCGAGCGCCTCCAGCGCCAGCTCGAGGCCGGCGTCCTGCGCGACGACGTGCCCATCGGCGTCCTGGCCCAGTTCCTCGAGCTCGCCTACGACGGGCTCGTCCTGCACCTGGCCACCGGCCGCCCGGTCGCCGACCTGGAGGCCGTGCTGAACCTGGTCGAAGCGGCGGTACGGCGCAACTGACCGATGGCCATCGGCCACAAGGTTTCCTCAAGTGTCCGACCGGCGAGATGCCCCGCTCGACAACCACACCCACACTGAGCGCATGACGACATCGATCGTGGCGGGGCCGGGTGACACCTGGGGCATCCCGGGCCCGCAGTTCCTGTGGCTGTACTTCGGCCTCGCCGCCGTTGCGATCGTCGGCGTGCTCATCTGGCGACGCTCGATCACGGGCGGCCCGTCGTTGCGCAACGCCCGCGACCTCACCCCGACCCAGGCCGCGCTGATCAACGGAGATCGCCGCCTCGCCGTCTACAGCTCCCTCGCCGCCCTGCGCGCCGCCGGCTGCATCGAGAGCGACAAGCGCGGATACCTCCACCAGACCGCCCTCCCGCCGACCGGCGCCTCCGAACTGGACCGCGCCGTGCACGCCCTCACCCGCAACGGCATCTCCACCACCGGCGTGCTCACCCACGCGACCGTCCGCGCCGTGCTCGACCGCACCGAGGCCGAGCTGGCCCAGGGCGGCTGGATCCTCGACGCCGAGGCCCGCCGCGCCGTGCGCTCGGGCGCCATGGTGGTCTTCGCCGTGGCCATCCTCGGCATCCTGCGGGTCTTCGCCGGCCTCGACAACAACAAGCCGGTCATCAACCTGATCCTGCTGGTCATCCCGGTGACGGTGGTCGCATTCACCCTGCTGCGGGTGCCGCGGGTCTCCGCCGCGGGCCGCAAGCAGCTCAACCGGATGCGCGCCTCGGTGCGCCACCTCGCCCCGAGCCAGAAGCCGTCCTGGAACACCTACGGCCCCCAGGCCGCGGCCCTGAGCGTCGGCCTCTTCGGCGTCGGCGCGTTCTTCCTGGCCGACCCGGCCTTCGCCGCCGAGGCCGAGCTCCAGCGCAACATCGCCCAGACCGGCAACGGGCTCTACGACTCCAGCTCCACGTCGTACAACTCCTGCTCCAGCAGCTCGTCGTCGTGCTCGAGCAGCTCGAGCTGCGGTGGCGGGTCCAGCTGCGGTGGCGGCGGAGGATGCGGCGGATGACCGGTCCCGAATACGGCGTCGGCATCGGCTGGCGCCCCGAGATCTCCGGCTACGTGGCCGGCCTGCCCGGCCTGCGCTTCACCGAGGTCGTCGCCGAGTCGATCCACACCCACGCACCCCTGCCCGACGCGCTCGCCGAGCTCGTCGGGCGGGGGGTCCGCGTGATCCCGCACGGCGTCAAGCTGTCCCTGGGCGGGGCGGAGCCGATCGCCGACGAGCGCGCCGCCCACCTCTACGAGTGCGCCCGGCTCCTCGACGCGCCGATGGTCAGCGAGCACATCGCCTTCGTCCGCGCCGGCGGCATGGAGGCCGGGCACCTCCTGCCGGTCCCGCGCACCCGCGAGTCGGTGGACGCGATCGTCGCCAACGTCCGGCGGGCCCAGTCCGCGCTGGGCGGCGTACCGCTGGCCCTGGAACCCATCGCCGCCCTGTTCGACTGGCCGGACGCGGAGCTCACCGAGGCCGAGTTCCTGACCGAGATCCTCGACCGCACCGGGTGCGCGCTCCTGCTCGACATCGCCAACGTGTACGCGAACGCCCGCAACCGCCACGAATCCCCGACGGCCCTGCTCGACGCGCTGCCCCTCGATCAGATCGCGTACGTCCACGTCGCCGGCGGCATGGAACACGGCGGCTACTACCACGACACCCACACCGACGCGATCCCGTCCGAGGTCCTGACCCTGGTGAAGGAGCTCTGCGCCCGCACGACCCCGCCGGCCCTGATGCTGGAGCGCGACGGCGACTATCCCCCCGCCGCGTCCCTCACGGCCGAGCTCGACGCCATCGCGGAGGCGGCCGGATGGCCGGCCATCACATGACCGGCCTCGCCGAGCAGCAGCAGGCGCTGGTCGCGTCGCTGGTGGCCGGCGGCGAGCTGCCGCCGGGCTTCGACGGGCCGGCGGTCCAGGCCACCCGGGTGGCGCTGCGCCGCAAGCGGGCCGGCGAGGTGGCCCGGACGTGGCCGCTGCTGGCCGCGTCGTACGGGCCGTCCTGGCCGGCGACGTTCGCCGCGTGGGCGGAGGGACGGCCGCCGAACGGCTCGCTGCGCGACGGCTGGGACTTCGCCCGCGCGATGGGCACCTCGCTGCCGGATCTGGCGCGGGAGGAGCTGGCGGAGCGCGAGGCGGCCTTCACGTACGACGGCGAGTCGGCCCCGGTCCCCCGCCGCCGCGGAGGCCTCTGGTCCCGCCTGCGCCGCCGCTGAGGTCCCCTCCCCTGCCTGTCCATCCTGTTGTGCCCTGGACCGGGTCCGGGTCGGGCTTGGCGTCCTAGGAGGCTAGGTTGACACCTCCTCTCCGCTAGGGTCGGCGCCATGGATCTCGGCCTCACCGACCGCGTGTACGTCCTGACCGGCGCCTCCCGCGGCCTCGGCTTCGCCACCGCCCAGGCCCTGACCGCCGACGGCGCCCGGGTGGTCGTCTCCGGCCGCACCGAGCCGACCGTCAGGGCCGCCGTCGAGGCCCTGGGCCCGGACCGCGCCGAGGGCCTGATCGCCGACCTCGCCGCCCCGGACACCGGCGACCGCCTCGTGGCCGCCGCCCGCACCCGCTTCGGCCGCCTCGACGGCGCGCTGATCTCCGTCGGCGGCCCGCCCCACGGCGGCGTCCTGGAGTCGGCCGAGGACGCCTGGCGGACCGCGTTCGAGACGATCTTCATGGGCACCGTGCGGCTGTCCCGCACCCTGGCCGCGGCCCTGGGCACCCGCGAGCCCGGCCACGACGCCGCCATCGGTCTGGTGCTTTCCTCATCGGTACGTCAACCGCTCCCCAACCTCGCCATCTCCAACGGCCTGCGTCCCGGGCTGGCCGGATTCGCCAAGGACCTGGCCGGGGAACTGGCCCCGCGCGGCATCCGGGTCTTCTCCCTGCTCCCCGGCCGCTTCCTCACCGACCGCAACCGCGAGCTCTTCGACGCCGCCGAGGACCCGGCACGCGCCGAGGCCGAGGCGGCCGCGGCCGTACCGCTGCGGCGCATCGGCACCCCCGCCGAGTTCGGCCGCGTGGCCGCGTTCGCGCTCTCCCCCGCCGCGTCCTACGTCACCGGCGTGGCCGTCCCGATCGACGGCGGGAGCATCGCGGGCATCTGACGGTGCCCGATTCCGGACAGTACGAACCCGAACGACCGCTCCCGAACGAAGATCCCAGCACGACGGAATCCGAAGCTCAACGCCGTGCCGCCCGCCGACGGGGACAGATCGGTTGGACGCGAACGACAGGATCCGAACGATCTGCCCCACCTTGTATCAGGAACAACCAGCCCGTCCTCATGTCACCTGAAACGGGCGCCGCCACCACCCCCAGCCGGCGGCGCCACAGCGGGGACGGAGACACACCATGCACCCACGAGCCACCCGGTTACGCACCGCGTCCACCGGCCGGACGGGCCTCAGACCAGCCCGGTCATGACCGCCTCCGACGACGAGGACGAGGCCCTGCTGGCCGAGCTGCGCCGCGTGTTCGCCGCGCTCGACCCGCTCCCCGCGGCCCCACCTCCCACCGCGGCTGCCCCACCGGCCGCCCGGCCACCCCGCCCGGCCGGGCAGGCCCCGACGCCACCCGGCGACTCCCCCGACCTCGCCTCCCCCGGCGGGGCCCAGCCCCCAGGCCCCGGACTCGACGCGCCCGGCTTGGCCGGCCAGCCGGGGGCTGATCGGGAACGGCTCGCGTGGGACGACTTCGAGCTCCGGCGCCCGGCATCCAACTCCGCACGGCACTCGGCAACCGACCCGGCAGCGAGTCCGGCAGCGAGTCCGGCAGCGAGTCCGGCAAGGAGTCCGGCATCGGGGTCGCTGCGGGGTTCGGGCGAGCGCGGCCGGTCGCTGCCGCCGATCAAGGGTTCCCCGCAGCCCCCTGCGCGCCGGCCGGGCCCGCCCGCGCCGTAGCGGTCCGATTTGTGCGTTTGAGCGAGGGGCACCGATTTGAGCGAGGCCGCCCACCCAACCGCGGCCACCCTCCGTGACGCCACCCGTGCGTAAGGTCCACATCCGACCACGGGGGAACCATGAAACTCGCACTGTGCATCGGGATCAACGACTATCCCGGCACCGAGAACGACCTCGCCGGCTGCCGCAACGACGCCGACGACTGGGCCGCCGCGCTGGTCGCCCGCGGCTTCGACACCCGGCTGCTGCTCGACGCGTCCGCCACCGGCGCCGCGATCCGGGCGAGCATCCGCGACCTGCTGGCCAACACGACCGACGGCGACGCGGTCGTCATCACGTACTCCGGCCACGGCACCTGGCTCCCCGACGCCGACGGCGACGAGCCCGACCACCGCGACGAGGCCCTCTGCCCGCACGACATCGCCGCGAACGGCCCCCTGCTCGACGACGAGCTGCACGACATGTTCGCCCTGGCCGCCCCCGGCGTGCGTACGGTCCTGATCTCCGACTCCTGCCATTCGGGCACCCTGACGAGGCTGCACCACCCGATCGGCGACCACCCGTCACGCACCCGCTTCCTGCCCCCGGCCACGTTCCTGCCACCGCACCAGCACCTGCGCGCGGCCCAGCTCCCGCCCGCCCGCCTGACCCCGCGAACGCCCCTCACCCCGAGCACGCACCTCGCGTTCACCCCGACCGCCCACAGCCACCCCAACCCGTCCACGCACCCCGATTCGGCCACGCACCCCGATTCGGCCACGCACCCCGACCCCGCCGCGCACCTCGACTCGGCCGGGCACCGCGACCCCGCCGCGCCCGAGCACCACCGGCCCGCCCCGTATGCGACCCCGAGACTGCTGACACCCGCGTCCAGCACGGAGCCCCGCGACAGCGACACCGCGCCGAACCGGTCCGGGCCGAGCCCCGCGGCTCGCCGGGCGCCGGCCGACCGCCGCCCGACGGCCCTGCTCCTGGCCGGCTGCCGCGACACCGAGTACTCCTACGACGCCACCTTCAACGACCGCCCCAACGGCGCCTTCACCTACGTCGCACTGTCCGCCCTGGCCCAGCTCGCCCCCACGGCGACGTACCGCGACTGGATGCGCGCGATCCGCACCATGCTCCCGAGCCAGGACTACCCGCAGACCCCGGCCCTGCAAGGGACCAAGGAACAGCTCGCCTGGCCCCTGCTCGGCTGACCCGCGACACCACGACGAGGCTGCCCTCCGCGTCCGCGCTCGCCGAGAACGCGGAGGGCAGCAAAGGGGCAGGACGGGCGATCGCCGGCGAGCGAACCGGCCCGCCGCGAAACCGCCGCCGCCAGGGGGCGCGGGAGGGGCGGTGCCGGAGAGCGGCAAGACGGCACCGCGCCACCGACCGCGAACGGGTCGCCGCGAGCCTCACCGAGGCCGACGACGGGGACGAGCGCGGGTTCGGCGGTGTCGGCGTCGGCCCGCCACGAACCGTAACCGCAGCGGGCGGGACGGGCCGGGTGCCGGAGCGGCGGCGGCCCGGCTCGTCCCCTCGCGATCGGCGAGAGCCGGCTAGGCGGTCGCGGTCGGGCGGGGCAGCGGGGAGTCGACGACGGGCAGTGGTGAGACGTTGGGCAGTGGTGAGTCGACGACGGCGAACTGGGTGCGGTACAGCTCCGCATACAGCCCGCCCGCCGCCACCAGAGCGTCGTGCGTCCCGCGCTCCACGATGCGGCCCGCGTCCACGACCAGGATCTCGTCGGCGTCGCGGATGGTGCTCAGCCGGTGCGCGATCACCAGCGCGGTGCGCCCGGCCAGGGCCTCGGCCAGGGCGCGCTGCACGGCCGCCTCCGACTCCGAGTCGAGGTGGGCCGTCGCCTCGTCCAGGATCACGATCGACGGGGCCTTGAGCAGCAGCCGCGCGATCGCGATGCGCTGCTTCTCGCCGCCGGAGAAGCGGTAGCCCCGCTCCCCCACCACCGTGTCGAGGCCATCCGGCAGCGACTCCACGAGGTCGCCCACCTGGGCCCGCCGCAGCGCCGTCCACAGCTCCTCGTCCGTCGCCCCCGGCTTGGCGTAGCGCAGGTTCTCGGCGATGGTCTCGTGGAACAGGTGCGAGTCCTGGGTGACGACGCCGATCGTGTCGCGCAGCGACTGCAGCGTCGCCTCGCGCACGTCGACGCCGCCGACGAGGACCGCGCCGCCCGTCGCGTCGTACACCCGCGGCAGCAGCATCGCCGTCGTGGACTTCCCGGCGCCGGAGGGGCCGACGAGCGCGACCATCCGGCCGGGCGCCACGCTGAACGACACGCCCCGCAGCACCTCCTCGGTGACGGTGCGGTCGAGCGCGGCGACGTCCTCGAGCGAGGCGAGCGAGACCTCGGCGGCGGACGGGTACCGGAAGCGGACGTCGCGGAACTCGACGGTCGCCGCGCCGCGGGGGATCTCGCGGGCGTCCGGCCGCTCGGCGATCGACGGGGCCAGGTCGAGCACCTCGAAGACGCGCTCGAAGCTGACCAGCGCGCTCATCACGTCGACGCGCACGTTGGACAGGGCCGTCAGCGGACCGTACAGCCGGGTGAGCAGCAGGGCGAGCGTCACCACGGTGCCGGCGGTGATGCGGCCGTGCACGGCGAACCAGCCGCCCAGGCCGTAGGTGAGCGCCTGGGCCAGCGAGGCCACGAGCAGCATGCTGACGAAGAAGACGCGGCTGAACATCGCGGTCTGGATGCCGATGTCGCGCACCCGCCCGGCCCGCTCGGCGAAGCGCTCGGCCTCGTCGTCGGGGCGGCCGAAGAGCTTGACGAGCAGGGCGCCGGCGACGCCGAACCGCTCGGTCATGGTGGCGTTCATCTTCGCGTCGAGCTGGTAGGCCTCGCGGGTGATCGCGGCCAGCCGCTTGCCGACCCGGCGCGCGGGCAAAATGAACAGCGGCAGCATCACCAGCGAGATGAGGGTGATCTGCCACGACAGCGTGAGCATCACGGCCGCGGTGAGCACGAGCTGGATGACGTTGCTGACCACGCCCGACAGGGTGGAGGTGAAGGCGCGCTGGGCGCCCTGCACGTCGTTGTTGAGCCGGCTCACCAGGGCGCCGGTCTGCGTGCGGGTGAAGAACTGCAGGGGCATGCGCTGCACGTGGTCGTACACCAGCCGGCGCAGCGCGAGGATGATGCCCTCGCCGATGCGTGCGGAGTACCACCGCTGGGCGAGCGACAGCAGCGCGTCGGCGATCGCGAGCCCGCCGATGATCAGCGCGATCCGCACGACCGCGGCCCCGGCGTCGGGCCCGCCGCGGCCGATCTCGTTGACGACGTCGCCGGCGAGGTAGGGGGTCGCGACCCCGATGCCGGCCCCGATCACGACCGTGATCAGGAAGACGGCGATGTCGCGCCGATAGGGCCGGGCGAAGCGCAGGATGCGCCTGGTCGTGTCGCGGCCGAGCTTCTTGCCGGCCAGCTCATCGGCCTTGCGCAGCGAGCGCAGGGTCTCCCACCCCGTCATGCTGCTCATCGGCGAGGACATTGCCGCACACCCCCGAACAAAAAGAAGTACCTGCCGGGTGATTGTGCCCGGCAGGTACGACAACTTTCGGAGGCCGCCGCGGCTTCCCGGTAGCGACCAGGCCTTTGGTCCTAGGACCAGCGGCTCACTCGCCGCGACCGGTCAGGTCGGCGATCCGCCGCAGCTGTGCCGCGCGCTCCGCGGCCTCCTGCTCGGCGAACGTGTGCACCGCGGCCTGCGCCAGCAGCGCCTTGATCTCGATCACCGCGTCCCGCGGGCCGGCGAGCACGGCGGCCGCGAGGTCCTTGGCGGCGTCGTCGAGCTCGTCCCGCGGTACGACCACATTGGCCAGGCCGATCTGGGACGCCTCGGCGGCCGCCACCCTCCGCCCGGTGACGCACAGCTCGAGCGCCCGGGCGTAGCCGACCAGCTCGACCAGGCGCTTGGTGCCGCCCAGGTCGGGCACGAGGCCGAGCTTGATCTCGGCCATGCTGAACGAGACGTCCTCGGCCGCGACGCGGAAGTCGCAGGCGAGGGCCACCTGGAAGCCGGCCCCGATGGCGTGGCCCTGCACCGCCGCGATCGAGATGAGCGATGGCCGGCGCAGCCAGGCGAACGCCTCCTGGAAGCCCGCGATGCGGGTGTCGGAGTCCGGACCGGCGGCGATCTCGCCGAGCATCGCGGTCGCGGCGGTGGTGTCGAGCCCGGCTGAGAAGGCCCGTCCCTCGCCGCGGACGATGACGACGCGGACGTCACCCGGCAGTGTCCGACCGAACTCGCGCAGATCGGCCCAGAGGGCGGGGGTCTGCGCGTTGAGAACCTGGGGCCGGCACAACGTCACCGTCGCGACCGGCCCGTCGAGGTCGAAGCGCGCCTCACCCGACTCGGGTGCGGCGCTTGCCGAGAAGGGGTTGGCGCTCACGCCTTCTTGCGGCGGCGCGCGCCGCCACGCTGGCGAAGCTGAACGCCGGATTCGGTCAGCACACGGTGCACGAATCCGTAGGAACGGCCGGTGGAAGCGGCGAGTGCACGGATACTCTCACCGTTGGTGTACCGCTTCACGAGGTCCTTCGCCAGCGTCTGCCTTTCGGCGCCGATGATCCGGCGACCCTTCTCGGTGCTGGTGGTGGCGGTGGCTGCCATGCTGATCCCTCACGTCCCAGACAGAGCGGTTGGTGCGGTCCCACCTATTAGACCGCCTCGAACGATCATGCGCTAGATATCGACGGGGCGCCAACCGACACGCAGAGCATTGTCAGCTACCCGATACCGTGATGCACCGTGTTGAGCGAACCGTCCACGGCACCTCCAAGCACTGCGCACCGTGAGCGCATCGATGCTCTGTGTTGGCTGCTCCTGGCCCTCGGCGGCCTCGCCCTGGCAGCGCTCGCGGTGCAGCTCGACGCGCGTCTGGGCACCGCCAGTGCCCCCTTCCTCGGCAGGTACAAGATCAGAATCGGTCTCGGATCGATGCTGGCACCCGCCGTCGCCGCCGGGACCCTCTGGGCCGCCGCGGCGGGCCGGTTCACCCGGTGGAGATGGCACGAAATTCAGCTTTTCGGGTACACCGTAGGCCTGCTGTGGGCAATCGCTTTGGCGCTTGTCGATGGCTGGTCAGGCCTTACGAAAGCCTTGGGGTCTCCCGAGGAATACCTGGGGGACGTCGCACAGGTGGGCGACTCCCCACTCGCATACCTCAGACATTTCACGGCGGACGCGGCGTACCACTCGGTAGCGTCGCGGGGCCATCCTCCGGGCCCCGTACTCTTTTTGTGGGCGCTGCAACGAATCGGCGTCGACGACCACATTGTGCTCGGTTTCCTGATCACCGCGGTATCGGTACTCACGATTCCCCTCGTGCTCGCCGCGGTGCGCGACTCGGTCGGCGAGGAGGCGGCGCGACGGTACCTGCCGGTGCTGGTCCTCGCCCCTTACGCCATCTGGACCGCGGTCAGCCTCGACGGCCTCGTCGCCGTGCTGGGCGCCGCGGCGATCGTTTCCGGCCTGCGCGCGAGCCGGCGCCGGGTGCGAGGCTGGGCGGCGACGGGCTGGGCGGTGCTGGCCGGTCTCCTGATCGGGGTGGCCGCGCTGTTCTCCTACTCCGCGCCGTGGCTCGGGCTCTCGCTGGTGTGTGTGTACTTCGCCCGCCGCCGCGCCTCCCTCAACGTCCTCAGCGGCGTGGGCGCGCTGCTGCCCGTCCTGGGCGCGCAGCTGCTCGGGTTCGGCTGGGCGGACGGCCTCGTGTCCGCGGAGACGGACTACGCGGCCCGGGTGGCGCCGTACCGCTCGGTGCTCTGGTGGAGCGCCATCAGCGTCGTCGTGCTGCTGCTGGCCGCCGGTCCGCCGCTGTTCGCCAGCGCCCGCAAGGTGCGCAACACCGCCATGTGGCCGTTCCTCGTGGGCGCGGGCGCGGCCGTGGTGTTCTCGATCACCGCGGGGCTGGCCCGGGGCGGGGTCGAGCATGCCTGGCTGCCGTTCTTTCCCTGGCTCACGGTCGCGGCCGTGGCCCCGGAGCGCCCGGCCGGCGATCCGCCGCCCGCGCCGCTGCTGCTCGCGGGGCTGGGCGCGCTCGTCGCGGTGATCATCGAGGCGGTCCTCGTCACGCCCTGGTAGGACATGTCACCCGACGGGCGAAAAATCCGAAATGTCGCGGCGCGAAGCGCCCGACATTTCGCCCGCGAGCACACTTCGAGCAGTTCGCCACCGAGCACACTTCGAGCACACTTCGAGCACACTTCGAGCAGCTGGGCACAAAGGCGAAACAGCCGAATCAGGCGAGCTCGACCAGCTCCAGCAGATCGTCGCTCCACGCGTCCTCCACCCCGTCGGGCAGCAGGATCGCGCGGTCCGGCTTGAGGGCCTGCACAGCCCCCGGGTCGTGCGTCACCAGCACGATGGCGCCGGGATAGCGGGCGATCGCGTCGAGCACCTGCTCGCGGCTGATCGGGTCGAGGTTGTTCGTCGGCTCGTCCAGCAGCAGGACGTTGGCGCCGGAGCAGACCAGGGTCGCCAGGGCCAGCCGGGTCTTCTCGCCGCCGGACAGGACGCCCGCGGGTTTGTCCACGTCGTCACCCGTGAACAGGAAGGCGCCGAGGATCTTGCGCAGCTCGGTGTCGTTCTGCTCGGGCGCGGCCGAGCGCATGATCTGCAGGATGGTGCGGTCGACGTCGAGCTGCTCGTGCTCCTGGGCGTAGTACCCGCGCTGGAGGCCGTGGCCGGGGGTCACCTCGCCGGTGTCGGGGTCGAGCTCGCCGGCGAGCATGCGCAGCAGGGTGGTCTTGCCGGCGCCGTTGAGGCCGAGGATGGCCACCCGGGAGCCGCGGTCCACGGCGACGTTGACGTCCATGAAGATCTCGAGCGAGCCGTAGGACTTCGACAGGCCGCGCGCGGTCAGCGGGGTCTTGCCGCAGGACTTGGGCTCGGGGAAGCGGACCTTCGCCACCTTGTCGGCGGTGCGGACGTCCTCCAGCCCGTCGAGCATCCGCTCGGCGCGGCGGGCCATGTTCTGGGCCGCGACCGTCTTGGTGGCCTTGGCACGCATCTTGTCGGCCTGGGCCATCAGGGCGCCGGCCTTCTTCTCGGCGTTGGCGCGCTCGCGGCGGCGGCGCTTCTCGTCGGTCTCGCGCTGCTGCTGGTACAGCTTCCAGCCCACGTTGTAGAAGTCGATCGTGGCGCGGTTGGCGTCGAGGTACCACACCTTGTTGACGATCGCGTCGAGCATGTCGACGTCGTGGGAGATGACCACCAGCCCGCCCTTGTGGCTGGACAGGAACCCGCGCAGCCAGGTGATGCTATCGGCGTCGAGGTGGTTGGTGGGCTCGTCGAGCAGCAGGATGCCGCCGCCGGTGGCGCTCGCGTCGCGGAAGAGGATGCGGGCCAGCTCGATGCGGCGGCGCTGACCGCCGGACATGGTGCCGATGGTCTGGCCGAGCACGCGGTCGGGCAGGCCCAGGTTGGCGCAGATGCGGGCGGCCTCGGCCTCGGCCGCGTAGCCGCCGAGCCCGGCGAACTGGTCCTCGAGCTGCCCGTACCGCCGGATCAGCCGCTCGTCGTCGCCCAGCCGCTCCTCGAGCGCCTTCATCTCGGCGTAGATGGTGTCGAGCCCGCGCGCGGAGAGCACCCGGTCGCGGGCCGTGACCTCGAGGTCGCCGGTGCGCGGGTCCTGGGGCAGGTAGCCGACCGGGCCGCGCCGGTCCACGCTGCCCGCGTGCGGGGTGCCCTCGCCCGCGAGCACCTTGAGGGTGGTGGTCTTGCCGGCGCCGTTGCGCCCGACGAGACCGATGCGGTCCCCGGGCTGCACGCGCAGGTTGATGTCACTGAGCAGGATGCGGGCGCCAGCGCGCAGCTCAAGGCTGTTGGCCGTGATCACAGCGGAACTCACTTTCCGGGCAGAGGAACGAAGACGGACTCCTGGTGTCAGACCGGAGTCACTCCCTCTGCGTGATCACGGCGATAGTCTACCGTGCGACCCGGGTGGCCCCGCCACACGATTACGTCACAAGATCAACGGGTACCTGCCGCTCAGCAGACGCCGGTCGATATCAACCCCCGAGGTGTGCGATGGAGTTCAACGACGACGCCGATCTCGACACCAGCCAGGTCAATGACCTGCGCGGGTCGGGCGGCGGCGGTGGAGGCGGCGGCTTCGGCGGCATCGGTGGCATCCCGATCCCGATCGGCGGCGGCCGCGGCGGCATCATCATCACGGTCATCATCCTGGCCGTGGTGCTCTGCGGCGGTGGCGGCCTCTTCGGCAGCGGGCTGCTCGGCGGCGGGGGCGGCGGCAGCGCCAAGCCCGACAACTCCGCACTCAACAAGCAGTGTGACAAGTCGAACAAGGACCGCTTCAAGAACGCCGACTGCCGCAACGTCCTCTACATCAACTCCGTCCAGGCCTACTGGAAGACGGAGATGCCGCAGGCGTTCGGCAAGCAGTACCAGCCGGCGAAGACGAACTTCTTCAGCAGGTCCGTGAACACCGGGTGCGGCGCGGCCGACTCGGGCGTCGGGCCGTTCTACTGCCCGGCCGACAGCCAGGTGTACATCGACCTGACCTTCTACAACGAGCTCAACAGCCGCTTCGGCGCGTCGGGCGAGTTCGCGGCGCCGTACGTGCTCGCGCACGAGTACGGCCACCACATCCAGAACCTGCTCGGCACCAACGCCAAGGCGCAGCAGGGCTCCCAGCAGGGCGCCAGCTCCGCCTCGGTGCGCCTGGAGCTGCAGGCCGACTGCTACGCGGGCACCTGGGCCAACCACGCGACGGAGACCAAGGACCCGCAGGGCGACGCGCTGTTCAAGTCCATCACGGACCAGGACATCGCCGAGGCCATCCAGACCGCCGAGGCGATCGGCGACGACACGATCCAGAAGAAGGCCGGCCAGAAGGTCAACCCGGACGGGTTCACGCACGGCACGTCGGCCCAGCGCAAGAAGTGGTTCACGCAGGGGTACAACACCGGCGACCCGCGCCAGTGCGACACCTTCAACACCGGCAACCTGTGATCCTGCAGCGACTGGAGCACCTCTTCGGCGCGGCCGCCGATCCCGGGCAGGCCGCGCCGATGCGTGCGTACATGCGGGACCGCTTCGAGTTCCTCGGCATCCCGAGCGTGCCGAGGCGCGAGCTGACCCTCGACGTCCTGCGCGGCCGGCCCCGCCCGGACGAGCCCGAGCTGCTGGCCACGGCCCGCGCGTGCTGGGAGCTGCCCGAGCGGGAGTACCAGTACTTCGCCTGCGACTACCTGCGCAAGCACGCGAAGGTGCTCACCCCGGCCGCGGTGCCCGTGCTGCGCGAGCTCATCACCACCAAGTCCTGGTGGGACACGGTCGACACGCTGGCGTCCAACGTGGTCGGCCCGCTCGTGCTGGCGCACCCGGACTGTGTGTCCACCATGGACGCGTGGACGGCCGCGGGCACCGACCTGTGGCTGGTGCGCACGGCGATCCTCCATCAGCTGCGGTACGGCGAGGAGACGGACCGGGCCCGCCTCTTCGACTACTGCGACCGGTGGTCGGGCGAGCGGGACTTCTTCATTCGCAAGGGCATCGGCTGGGCGCTGCGGCAGTATGCCCGCACCGACCCGGCCGGGGTGCGCGCGTTCGTCGGCACCCACCCCGGCCTGTCCCCGCTGTCGGTGCGCGAGGCGCTCAAGCACCTGGGATTACGAGCAGCACGGCCAGCACCGCGATCACGGCGCTCGACACGATCGCCGACCAGAACCGTCCCCGGGTGCCGGTGAGCACCCGCCCGAGCAGCGACCCGCTCGCCGCCAGGAACAGCTGCCAGCTGGCCGACGCCACGAACGCGGCCGCGACCCACAGCGCCTCGGCCCCGGCCGAGAGCCCGTCGTCGGCGCGGCGCCCGAGCACGAGCGACCCGAAGTAGACGATGGTGGCCGGGTTGAGCAGCGTGAGCCCGAGCAGCGTCAGGTAGGCCCGCCGCCCATCGGTCTGGCGGGCCGTGGCGGCCTCGTGGCGGTGCCGCAGGGCGTCCACGGCGGTCTTGCCGGCCAGGGCGAGCAGGACGGCGAACGCCACCCACCGCAGCACCCCGGAGACGGGCGCGATCACCCCGGCGAGCGCGGCTCCCCCGAGCACGGCGACGACGGCGTACAGCCCGTCCGCGGTGGCCACCCCGAGCGCGGCGGCGGCCCCGACCCGCCAGGAGTGCCGGGACGCCAAGCCGACGATGAGCGCGCCGATCGCCCCGACCGGGATGGCGACGCCGTATCCGGCGAGCAGGCCGCTCACGACCGCCTCGCCCGGGCCGGCGCTCACGCCTGCTGCCGGCGGCTCGCCTCCATCAGGACGACCGGTTCAGGGGGCGGCGGCATGCGGCGGCGGGTCATGCGGCGATGATGGCGCCGCACGACCCGCGTCCGCCAGCGATTTAGACGTTGAAGCCGAGGGAGCGCAGCTGGTCGCGGCCCTCGTCGGTGATCTTGTCCGGGCCCCACGGCGGGAGCCAGACCCAGTTGATGCGGATGTCGGAGACCAGGCCGCCGCCGGGGCCGGTGGTCAGGGCCTGGCGGGCCTGGTCCTCGATCACGTCGGTCAGCGGGCAGGCCGCCGACGTCAGGGTCATGTCCAGCGTCGCGATGTTCTCCTCGTCGACGTGGATGCCGTAGACAAGGCCCAGGTCGACGACGTTGATGCCCAGCTCGGGGTCGACGACGTCCCTCATCGCCTCTTCGATGTCGGCCAGCGCCGCGGTCATGGGGTCTCCTCAGAAGGTGTGCCGACCGCCCGGGACAGGGCGTCCTTGTAGGCCATCCAGGGCAGTAGCGCGCATTTGACGCGCGCCGGGTATTGGGCGACGCCCGCGAACGCGACCGCGTCCTCCAGCACGTCCTCGTCGGGCTCGACCTGGCCCCGGCCGCCCATGAGCTCGGCGAAGGCCTCGTGCCGGCGCAGGGAGTCGGCGACCGTCGCGCCCTTGAGCAGGTCGTAGAGGACGCTGGCGGAGGCCTGGCTGATCGAGCAGCCCGTGCCCTCGTAGGACACGTCGGCGACGCTGCCGGCCTTGAGCTGCACGCGCAGGGTCACCTCGTCGCCGCAGGTCGGGTTGACGTGGTGCGCCTCGGCGTCGAAGGGCTCGCGCAGGCCGCGGCCGTGCGGGTGCTTGTAGTGGTCCAGGATGATCTCCTGGTACAGCTGGTCGATCTGCATCAGGCGAAGACCTTCCAGACCCGCTCGACCCCGCGGACGAGAGCGTCGATCTCGTCGTTGGTCGTGTAGAGGTAGAACGAGGCGCGGGTGGTGGCCGGCACCCCGAAGCGCACGCACGTGGGGCGGGCGCAGTGGTGGCCGACCCGCACCTGCACGCCCTCGTCGTCGAGGATCTGGCCGACGTCGTGCGGGTGGACGCCCTCGACGGTGAACGAGATCGTGGCGCCGCGGTCCTGGGTGGACGCCGGGCCGATGATCCGCACGTAGGGCAGCGAGGCGAGCGCCTCCAGGGCGTAGGCGGTCAGCGCCTTCTCGTGCGCGACGACGTTGTCCATGCCGACGCCGGCGAGGTAGTCCACGGCCGCGCCGAGCCCGACGGCCTGCGCGATCGGCGGCGTGCCGGCCTCGAAGCGCGCGGGCGGCGGCATGAACGTGGTGCCGGTCATCGACACCGTCTCGATCATCGAGCCGCCGCCGAGGAACGGGGGCATCGCGTCGAGCAGCTCGAAGCGGCCCCACAGCGCGCCGATGCCGGTCGGGCCGAGCATCTTGTGCCCGGTGAAGGCGACGAAGTCGGCGCCGAGCGCGGCCACGTCGACGGGCACGTGCGGCACCGACTGCGAGCCGTCGAGCAGCACGAGCGCGCCGACCGCGTGGGCCTTGGCGACGAGCAGCTCGACCGGGTTGATCGTGCCCAGGATGTTGGAGTAGTGCACGACCGACACGAGCTTGGTGCGCTCGTTGATGAGCTCGTCGATGGTGCTCAGGTCCAGCCGGCCCTCGTCGGTGAGGCCGAACCAGCGCAGGGTCGCGCCGGTGCGCCGGGCGAGCAGCTGCCACGGCACGATGTTGGAGTGGTGCTCCATCTCGGTCACGACGATCTCGTCGCCGGGGCCGAGCCGCAGGCGCGGGTCGTCGGCGTTGCTCGTGAAGGCATGCGCGACC
Organism: Dactylosporangium sp. NPDC000244; assembly: GCF_040300725.1. Classification (NCBI taxonomy): domain Bacteria; kingdom Bacillati; phylum Actinomycetota; class Actinomycetes; order Micromonosporales; family Micromonosporaceae; genus Dactylosporangium; species Dactylosporangium sp. NPDC000244. The sequence goes on along the minus strand of NZ_JBEPEH010000017.1, from coordinate 60,697 downwards.
AGGTTGATGGCCTCGGTCGAGTTCTTCGTGAAGACGATCTCGGCCGCCGACGGGGCCCCGATGAAGCCCGCGATGCGCGCGCGGGCCCCCTCGAAGGCCTCCGTCGCCTCGGTGCCCAGCGTGTGCACCGAGCGGGCCACGTTCGCGTTGTGCCGCTCGTAGTGCTCGCGGATCGCGTCGATCACCTGGCGCGGCTTCTGCGAGGTGTTGCCCGAGTCGAGGTACACCAGCGGCTTGCCGTTGACGGTGCGATCGAGGATCGGAAAGTCCTTGCGAACCGACTCAACGTCGAGGGCGGTCATGTATGGGCCTTTCTCAGGCGATCGAGGCCGGGCCGGCGTCGGCGAGGAAGCGCTCGTACCCGCTGTTCTCCAGCTGCTCCGCGAGCTCGGGGCCGCCCTCCTCGACGATCTTGCCGCCGACGAAGACGTGCACGAAGTCCGGCTTGATGTACCGCAGGATGCGCGTGAAGTGCGTGATCAGCAGCAGCCCGGTGTTGCCCTGCTCGCGCACCCGGTTGACGCCGTCGCTGACGATGCGCATCGCGTCGATGTCGAGCCCGGAGTCGGTCTCGTCGAGCACGGCGATCTTCGGCTTGAGCAGCTCGAGCTGCATGATCTCGCCGCGCTTGCGCTCGCCGCCGGAGAAGCCCTCGTTGACGTTGCGCTGGGCGAAGGCCGGGTCCATCTGCAGCTTCTCCATGGCCCCGCGCAGCTCGCCGGCCCAGGTCCGCAGCTTCGGCGCCTCGCCGTCGACGGCGGTCTTGGCGGTCCGCAGGAAGTTCGCCATGGAGACGCCGGGGACCTCCACCGGATACTGCATCGCCAGGAACAGCCCGGCGCGGGCCCGCTCGTCGACGGTCATCGCGAGCACGTCCTGGCCGTCGAGCGACACGGCGCCGCCGGTGACCTCGTAGCGCGGGTGGCCCGCGATCGCGTAGGCCAGCGTGGACTTGCCGGAGCCGTTGGGGCCCATGATGGCGTGGGTCTCCCCCGCCCGGACCGTCAGGTCGACGCCGGCGAGGATCGGCTTGAGCTCACCGTCGGGCAGCTTGACCGAGACCTGCAGGTTGCTGATCGAAAGCTCGCTCACTTCAAGACTCCGTTGCTCGGGTTCAGGTCGATGTAGACGTCGCCGTCGCGAACCTCGACCGGGTAGACCGGGACCGGCTCGGTGGCGGGCAGCCCGGTGGGGGCGCCGGTGCGCAGGTCGAAGCGCGAGCCGTGCAGCCAGCACTCCAGGGTGCAGCCCTCGACCTCGCCCTCGCTCAGCGCGACCGCCGCGTGCGAGCACTCGTCGTAGGCGGCGTAGAAGTTGTCGTCGTCGGCGTGCACGAGCGCGATCTCGGTCCCCTCGACCGTGACCTGCACGACCTCGCCCTTGGCCACCTCGGCCGCGGAGCACACTCTGATCACGCCGCCACCTCCGCAAGCTCCGGCGCCGGCGCGACAACACTGAGCTTCTGGTGAGCGGCCTCAACACCCAGTCTGGCTAGATGTAGCTTCGCGCGGATCGACCCAGACCGGGCGCCGCTTCGCTCCGAACCGCTCACGAGCCGGCCTCTTCCAGCCGCGCGTCGATCGCGGCGCCGAGACGGTCGCGGAGGTCCTCGACCGGGATCTTCCCGAGCAGCTCGTGGAAGAAGCCGCGCACGACCAGCTTGCGGGCCTGCTCGTCCGTGATGCCCCGGGACATCAGGTAGAACAGCTGCTCGTCGTCGAAGCGGCCGGTGGTGCTGGCGTGCCCGGCCCCCGCGACCTCGCCGGTCTCGATCTCCAGGTTGGGCACCGAGTCGGCCCGGGCGCCGTCGGTCAGCACGAGGTTGCGATTGATCTCGTACGTGTCCGTGCCCGTCGCCTCGGCCCGGATCAGCACGTCGCCGACCCACACCGTGTGCGCGTCGGCACCCTGCAGCGCGCCGCGGTAGTTGACCCGGCTGCGGCAGTCGGGCACCGAGTGGTCGACCAGGAGGCGGTGCTCGAAGTGCTGGCCGGCGTCGGCGAAGTACAGGCCGTAGGCGTCGATCTCGCCGCCCCGCCCGGTGTAGTCGACGCTGGTGTACTGCCGCACGAGGTCGCCGCCGAGCGTCACCTGCACGTGGTTGACCCGCGCGTCGCGGCCGAGCCGGAAGCGCACGTGCTGCGCCTGCACCGCGTCCGCGGCCCAGTCGGTGACGGTGACGAAGGTCAGCTTGGCGCCGTCGGCGACGAGCACCTCGACGTTGTCGGCGAGCGTGACCGAGCCGGTCTGCTCGAGCACGACCACGGCCTCGGCGAACCGGCCCACCTCGACGATGGTGTGGCCCGCCGCCGGCTCGGTCGTCGCGCCCACGAGGCGGACGACCGCGGCGCTGTCCAGCACGGCGCCGGGCGCGACGGCGATCAGCAGGGCCTCGGTCGCACCCCCCGCGGCCAGCGCGCTGACGCGGTCGAACGGCGTCAGGGCCGAGCCGACCCGCGGGTCGCTGCGGTCGATGGTCGACACCGTCGCGCCGGACGGCAGCTCGCCGACCTCGACCTTGGGCGCCGGGGCGCCCGAGAACACGGCGCTGTCCAGGCCGCGGAGGCGCTTGAGCGGCGTGAAGCGCCACTCCTCCTCGCGGCCGGTGAGCGCCGGGAAGTCGCCGGCGTCGAACGAGCGGACCTGCTGGGCCCTGGTCTTCGGGGGAACGAGAACGGGTGCGCTCATCCGACCGCGCCCTCCATCTGCAGCTCGATGAGCCGGTTGAGCTCCAACGCGTACTCCATGGGCAGTTCCTTGGCGATCGGCTCGATGAAGCCGCGCACGATCATCGCCATGGCCTCGTCCTCGGTGAGGCCGCGCGACATGAGGTAGAAGAGCTGGTCGTCGCTGATCTTCGACACCGTCGCCTCGTGCCCCATCGAGACGTCGTCCTCGCGGATGTCGACGTAGGGGTAGGTGTCCGAGCGCGAGATCGTGTCGACGAGCAGGGCGTCGCACTTGACCGTCGACTTCGAGTGGTGCGAGCCCTCCAGCACCTGCACGAGGCCGCGGTAGGAGGTCCGGCCGCCGCCGCGGGCGATCGACTTGGAGATGATGCTCGAGGAGGTGTGCGGGGCGGCGTGCACCATCTTCGCGCCGGCGTCCTGGTGCTGGCCCTCGCCGGCCATCGCGACGCTGAGGACCTCGCCCTTCGCGTGCTCGCCGGTCATGAACACGGCCGGGTACTTCATCGTGACCTTGGAGCCGAGGTTGCCGTCGATCCACTCCATGGTGGCGCCCTCGTGGCAGACCGCCCGCTTGGTGACCAGGTTGTAGACGTTGGTCGACCAGTTCTGGATGGTGGTGTACCGGCAGCGCGCGTTCTTCTTCACGACGATCTCGACGACCGCGGAGTGCAGCGAGTCCGACGAGTAGATCGGCGCGGTGCAGCCCTCGACGTAGTGCACGTAGGCACCCTCGTCGACGATGATCAGGGTCCGCTCGAACTGGCCCATGTTCTCGGTGTTGATCCGGAAGTACGCCTGCAGCGGGATCTCCACGTGCACGCCCTTCGGCACGTAGATGAAGCTGCCGCCGGACCAGACCGACGTGTTGAGCGCGGCGAACTTGTTGTCCCCGACGGGGATGACGGTGCCGAAGTACTCCTTGAAGAGATCCTCGTGCTCGCGCAGCGCCGTGTCGGTGTCGAGGAAGACGACGCCCTGCTCCTCGAGGTCCTCGCGGATCTTGTGGTAAACGACCTCGGACTCGTACTGCGCCGCGACGCCCGCGATCAGCCGCTGCTTCTCGGCCTCGGGGATGCCCAGCTTGTCGTACGTGTTCTTGATGTCCTCGGGCAGCTCGTCCCAGCTCGCCGCCTGCTTCTCGGTCGAGCGGACGAAGTACTTGATGTTGTCGAAGTCGATGTGCGACAGGTCCGCGCCCCACGCCGGCATCGGCTTGCGGTCGAACAGGCGCAGGCCCTTGAGGCGAAGGTCGAGCATCCACTGGGGCTCGTGCTTCTTCGCCGAGATGTCGCGCACGACGTCCTCGTTGAGACCGCGGCGCGCCGAGGCACCCGCGGTGTCGGAGTCGGCCCAGCCGTACTCGTACCGGCCGAGACCGGCCAGCTGATCGGCAGTCGTCATCTCACGATCCTTTGCCTATCGGGACGGGCTCCGGGTTGGACCGGGGCCGGTATGTGGGTGGTGCAGACGCCGTCGCCGTTGGCGATGGTGGCGAGCCGCTGGACGTGCGTGCCGACGAGACGCGAGATCACCTGGGTCTCGGCCTCGCACAGCTGGGAGAATTCCGCGGCGACATGGGCCACCGGGCAGTGGTGCTGACACAGCTGCCCGCCGGTGGCGATGGTCGTCGCGCCCGCAGCGTAACCCTCCGCGGTCAGGGCGCGCGCGAGGGCCTCGGCCCGTGCGAGCGGGTCCTCGCCGGCCTCGGCCATGGCCGCCCGGCAGCGCTCCTCGAGCCCCTCGACCTGGGCGGCGGCGAACGCGGAGACCTCGCCCGGCCCGCCGTGATCGGCGATCCAGCGCAGCGCGGCGGCGGCGAGCCCGTCGTAGGTGTGCGGCAGCGTCTCCCGCGCGGCCGCGGTCAGCGTGAACACGCGCGCCGGCCGGCCCCGCCCGCGCGGCCCGCGCTCGGGCCGCTCGCGGCACTCGACGAGCCCCTCGGCGTGCATGGCGTCGAGATGACGGCGCACGCCGGCGGGGCTCAGCCCGAGGGCGAGCCCGAGTTCCGTCGCGGTCGCCGAGCCCTCCTGCAGCAGCAGCTCCGTGACGCGGTCACGGGTGCGCCCGTCGAGCGCAGCGACCACTTCCGCGTTTTTCACAACACCAACGTTACGTAAATCGTGGGAGCCGGGCAAACCACCGCCCGGGTGATCCACCGCACGGAAGGTAACCCTAACCAAACCTGGCCGCTCCCCACGCGCAACCTGCCAGCGGGTGCGATATGTAGCCTGGCGTAGTATCGCCGCGTGAGTTGGCTCGGAGAGTGGCTGGACCGGCCCGAGACGCTGCGCCGGGCGGCGCTGGCGCTGCTCGCGGCCAACATCGGCATCGTGTGCACGGGCGGGCTCGTGCGCCTCACCGGCTCCGGGCTCGGGTGCCCCACGTGGCCCCGGTGCACCGACGACTCCTACGTGACGACCGCCGAGATGGGGTACCACGGGGTCATCGAGTTCGGGAACCGGACGCTCACGGGCGTACTCAGCGTGTTCGCGCTCGTCGCCATCGCGGCCGCCTGGCGGCAGCGGCGTCACTCGAAAGCGGCCCTGCGCGCCACCGTCTGGGTGCTCGCGGGCATCGCGTTCCAGGGCGTCCTCGGCGGCATCACGGTGCGCCTGGCGCTCAACCCGTGGTCGGTGGCGGTGCACTTCCTGGCCTCGATCGCGCTCATCGCGCTCGTCTTCGTGCTGTGGGACCGCACCCGCGGGGAGCCGCCGCGCTGGACGGCGCCGCGGGCCATGCGCACCGCCGGCATCTTCGTGACGGTCGTCTCCGCGGTCGTCCTCGTCCTGGGCACGATCGTCACCGGCAGCGGCCCGCACTCGGGCGACACCAAGGCCACCCGCACCGGCTTCGACCCCGAGGCCATGTCCCAGCTGCACACCGACGCCGTGATGGTGCTCGTGGGGCTCTCCGTGGCCATGTGGTTCGGCCTGCGCGCGCTCGGGGCGCCGCTGCGGGTCACCCGGGCCGCGGCGATCCTGGTCGCCGTCGAGCTGGCGCAGGGCGTGGTCGGCTTCGTGCAGTACTTCACCGGCCTGCCCTGGCCCGTGGTCATCCTGCACATGCTGGGCGCCTGCCTGGTGTGGACGGCGACGCTCAACCTCCTGGCCCGGGTGACGGCGCGACCGGCTCAGGCGGAGCCGGGCGACGCGGACCGCGACCACTCGCCGGCCGGCACGGCCGTAGCGCGGGTGACGGCGCGACCGGCTCAGGCGGAGCCGGGCGACGCGGACCGCGACCACTCGCCGGCCAGCACGGCGTAGCGCAGGTCGTCGGTCCACTCCCCCTTCCACCACTGGCTCTGCACCTCCAGCCCCTCGCGGCGGAACCCGAGCCGCTCCAGCAGCCGCGCGGAGCGCTCGTTGCGCGCGTCGACCGAGGCGTGCACCCGGTGCAGCCCCTCCTCGGCGAGCAGGTGGTGCACGACGCGGCCGGCGGCCTCGGCGGCGTAGCCGTGCCCCTGGTAGGGCGGGGCGAGGGTGAAGCCGATCTCCGCCTGCCGGCCCTCGTCGTGCCGGTTGGCCCCGACGTCGCCGATCAGCGCGCCGGTCTCGCGCAGCTGCACGGCGTACTGAAACCAGCCCTCGGCCCGCGGGTCGCGCCCGTCCAGCCCGGCGACGAACGCGAGCGCGGACTCGATCGGGAAGGGCGCGTCCCAGCCCTGGTACCGCGCCACCCGCGGATCGGAGCGGTAGGCGGACAGCCCGGGGGCGTCAGCGACGCGAAACGGCCGCAGCAAGAGGCGCTCGGTCAGCAGCACGCTCCGACTGTACGGCCCGGGCCCCGGCCAGCAGCGCCAGCGCCCCCGCGACCATCAGCCGCACCAGGAACACGTGCACGTTGCCGGCGTAGTAGTGCGGATCGCCCAGCGCGCACGTGAGCGCCACCCCCGCGGCCAGCACCGCGGCCGTCACGCCCCAGAAGCGGGTCATCCGGACCGGCACGGCGGGCGGCTCCCCGTGCCACTCGCGCAGCTTGCGGCGCATCCCGACGTACACGACGAAGGCCGGCAGCAGGAACACCCCCGCGGCGTCGCTGGCCTCGCGGATCGGCCACCAGGCGGCGACCGGTCCCGGGTGCGTCACCAGGTCCCACAGCAGGTGGCTGATCGCGCCGAGCAGGGCCGAGTACGCGGTGATCCACCATCGGGGCCGGACGGTCCCCAGCACGCCGAAGTCGCGCACGTGGAACCAGGGCGGCAGGTGCGCGGCGACGGCCGGGGCGCCCCAGCGGCACAGCTGGGCGACCGCGACCGCCGTGGGCAGGCTCCACCACAGCAGCGCCGGGATCGTGTGGCTCGGGATGAGGATGCCGGGGCCGTCGAGGGCGTACGCGAAGTCGGGCGCGCACGCGCCGGTCGCGAGCGCCACCCCGTCGAACCAGCGTGGCCGCCACAGCTTCAGCGGCAGGACGGCGAGCGGATGGGTCGGCAGCGTTGAAGGCACGGGCCGATGCTGCCCCGAACCGGCGGCTCCAGTGGCCGCCTCCACGGGATCACCACGAATCCCTCACCTGGTCGCGCGGTTCACGCAGAACTCGTTGCCCTCAGGGTCGCCGAGCACCGCCCAGCCCGCGTCCGGGCCGTCGCGGTGGTCGGCGAGAAAGGATCACCGGCATCGAGACACGTTGCGGATGAACGAGACCATCAGGCCTACCCATCATTGCCAAGTTGTAAATTCATCTGCACTTTCTATGGTGCCGGATGAGGGGTGTGCAACTCTTCTGCAATGGGGCACACGGAACCGCTCATCATGCAGATCTACTGCCGCCTGGAGGTTGCGGTCACCGATCCGGAGGCCGTTGCGAAGCTGGCCGGTCAGCAGCTGCGAGAGGCAGACATCGACTGGTCACGGCGGGAGGAGGACCTCGACGAGGCGGTCCACCAGCTCGAGTCCGATCTCACACAGTCATTGGCGTGTGTGATTGAACACGATCGAATGATCGAACACCTGCCAGGGGTCGAACCGCGGGGCGGTCTGGCGTTCACGGCATTCGGCAAGCCCGATGACCGTTTCCGGCCGGGATTCACCGACTTCCTGTAACCCGGGTCACGGCGCCGGCGGCGACGACGCCCCGGCGCCGTGCCGTCGACCCACTCCGTGCCCCCACCTGCCCCCGCAATGTTCACGCAACGTGGCCGGACGAGCACGTACGGCTCGATACCATGGTGTGCCGTCGTACACACAGCGGGGAACCCATGGGACCGACTTCGAGCCTCTTCGGCGAGGTGCTGGCCCGCGGCGAGGTCGCCGCGGCGGTCGGCGACGACGCCTGGCTGACCGCGATGCTGCAGGTCGAGGCCGCGCTGGCCGAGGTGCAGGCGTTCAGCGGCCTGCTGGAGCAGGCCGCCGCGGACGCGATCGGGGCCGCGTGCGCCCGCCCCGAGGCGTTCGACGCGGCGGCGATCGGCCGGGCCGCGGCCGGGAGCGGCGATCCGGTCGAACCGCTGGTGGAGGCCCTGCGCCGCGCGGTGCCTGAGCACGCCGCGGCCGTGCACCGGGGCGCGACGAGCCAGGACGTCATCGACACCGCGGGCATGCTGGTCGCCGCCCGCGCGCTGCGGCCACTGCTGGCCGACCTCGGCGCCTGCGCCGAGCTCACCGCGCGGCTGGCCCGGGAGCACCGGGACACGGCCATGGCGGGCCGCACGCTCCTGCGCCCGGCCGCCCCGACCACCTTCGGCCTCAAGGCGGCCGGCTGGCTCGGCGGCCTCGACGCCGCCCGCCGCCGCCTGGACCAGGTGCGGGGCGACCGCCTGGCCGTGCAGTTCGGCGGCGCCGCGGGCACCCTGGCGCCCTTCGGCGACGCGGGCCCGGACGTGCTGGAGGGCCTGGCCACGGTGCTGGGCCTGCGCGAGCCCGCCCTGCCCTGGCACACCGAGCGGACCCGCATCGCCGACCTGGCCGGCGCCCTCGGCTCCGCGGCGGGCGCGGTGGCCAAGATCGCCCGTGACCTGACGCTGCTCGCCCAGCACGAGGTCGACGAGGTCTCCGCCTCCCCACCGGGCGGCTCCCCGGCCGGGCCGCACCGGCGCGACCCGATCGCCGCGGTATGCGCCCTGGGCTGCGCCGCGTCCGCGCCGGGCCTGGTCGCGAACCTGCTGGCCGCGATGGCCCACGAGCACGAGGGGGCGGCCGGCGCCTGGCACGCGGAGTGGCGCCCGCTGCGCGAGCTCCTCGTGGCGACCGGCTCGGCCGCGTCGTGGCTGCGGGCGGCCCTGGAGCGGCTGCTGGTCCACCCCGACGTCATGCGCGACAACCTGGCCCGCAGCGGCGTCACCGGGGACCTGCACGCGGTGGGGCCGCTCATCGACCGGGCGCTGGACGCCTTCGGCACGAAGCGGTGACCGGCGCCCGCCGCCGGCCCATCGTCACGACAGCAGCTTGACGAGCAGCGGGGCGAGGGCGGCCGGCTCGACGCCGTGGGTCTGGCCGTCGAGCACCTCGAACCGCGCGCCCGGGATCGCGGCCGCGGTCGAGCGCGCCGCCTCCCGCAGGAACCCGGGGCTGGCGCCGCCCGCGATCAGGGTCACCGGGACCGTGATCGCGGCGGCGACCTCGGGCCGCAGGTGCCCGGGCCGCAGCACGGCGTCGTCGTACGCGAGCGTCGGGGCGATGCCCTCCAGCACGGCGAACCCGGGCGAGGCGCGGAAGGCGGCGATGGCCTCGGGCGGCATCCCGACCCGCGACTGGAACAGCGCGACGGCGTCGCCGCGGCGGCCCTCGGCCAGCAGGCCGGTCAGCGCCTCGGTGTAGGCGGGGTCGGTGCCGGCGAACGGCGGCTCGTACACCGCCAGCGCGGCGATGCCCGAGCCCTGCGCGGCGGCCGCGAGCCCGATCGCCCCGCCCGAGGACATGGTGTAGACGCTCGCCGTGCCGCCCGCGGCCGCCACGACCGCCTGGAGGTCCTCGATCTCGCGCTGCACCGCGTAGGGCTGGGTGTCGCCGCTCTCGCCGCGGCCGCGGCGGTCGTAGCAGTACACCGTGCAATGGTCCTGGAGGGCGGCGGCGAGGGGGCGCATCGGACCGGCGGCGCGGAAGCAGCAGGCGCCGTCGACCAGCACCAGGGCCGGGCCGGAGCCGGTGGACTCGTAGCCGATCGGCGTGCCGTCGGCGGAGGTGACGGTGGGCATCGGGGCTCCTAGAGAGTGGCCAGGTAGGCGTCGAAACGGTCGAGGCTCGTGGCGAAGCCGGCCCGCGCCCGGGCGCTCAAGTAGGCCTCGGGGACGTTGGTCTGCCGCGTCGTCACCTCGGTGCGCCCGTCGCCGAGATCGACGAAGGTGACCTCGGTGCGCATCCCGCCCTCGACCTCCGGCTCGATCCAGACGAGCCGGTGCGGGCGGTCGATCTCGGCGTAGACGGCCCGCATGGTGTACGCCGAGCCGTCCGCGCCCACCATCGTCGTCTCGAACCGGCCGCCGGGCCGCAGCTCGACCACGATCCCGTCGAGCGGGGTCGTGGTGCCGGCCGGGCCCCAGAAGTGCGTGAGGTGCCCGGGCCGGGTCATGCAGTCGAACAGCAGCTCCGGCGAGGCGCGGTGGACGCGGCTGAAGGTCAGCTCGCTCACAGCCGCTCCAGGTATTCGCCGAGCCGGTCGTGGCGGCCCGCCCAGAGGGCCCGGTGCCGCTCGATCCAGCCGCCCGCCTCGGCCAGCCGCTCGCCCTCCAGCGCGCAGTGCCGGGCCTGGGCGCTGCGGGTGCGCGAGATGAGCCGGGCCTTCTCCAGCACCTTGAGATGCTTCGAGACCGCCTGCTGGGTCATCGCGAAGGGCTCGGCGAGCTGCTGGACCGTCGCCTCGCCCTCGGCGAGCCGCTCCAGGATGGCCCGGCGCGTCGGATCGGCCAGGGCCGCGAAGACGAGGCTCAGCTCGTCGGTGACCACCATGCCTCGACGGTACCGACAACTCGGCGGTTTAACAACCGAATGGTTGTCATTGCAGGCTGTGCGTCGTCCGCTCGGACGCGGCCAGGGCGGCGAACGCCTCCGGGCCCGCGTTGGCGGCGATGACCACGGACGCGCCGGCCGACAGCGGGGCGAGCAGCCACTTGAGCGGGTGCTCCTGGGTGGCCGCGTTCACCAGCAGCCGGTCGCCGGCCCGCAGCCCGATCCGCTCGGCCAGCTCGGCGGCGATCGCGCCGAACGAGCCGTAGGTGGTGCCGTCGGGCGTGACGGCGTCGCTCGCCCGCGTGCGCCCGGGCGCGGGCATGTGGGGGGAGAACTCGTCGATGGCGGCCTCGAGGTCGCGGTAGCCCTCGGGCGCCTCCTCGGCGAACAGGGAGAACCGGTGCTTGGCGTCGGGGATGCGCTCCAGCCAGGAGCCGATCCGGTCGGCGGCGACGAAGAGCACGTCGTACGGCAGGTCCGCGCCGGGCTCGAGCACGTCGAGCCCGGCGGTCGCGGTGTCCTGCAGCGACAGCCGCAGCCCGGCCGACCAGGCGCCCATGAGCACCGCGGCGGTGAGCCAGTGCGGCGGGAGCAGCACCGCGGCCCGGCCGCCCTCGTCGATCCCGCAGCCCTCGCGCAGCAGGCCGGCGACCTGGGCCGCGCAGCCGCCGAGCTCGGACGCGCTGAGCTCGACGTGCTCGCCGGTGGCGGCGTCGTGGAAGGTGAGGAGGGTCGGCTCGGTCAGCTCCGGCGCGCGGTGGGTGCCCATGCCCTACAGCATGACGGTCGCGCTGCTGCGGGCCACCTCCGGCTCGACCGGGGGCAGCGTCTCGTACTTCTTGAGCACGGCGTGGATGACGAAGACGTAGGGCACCTTCGAGCTCAACCCGGTGACGGTCGCGCTGACCCGGCTGCAGCCCTTGCCCGCGGGCACCGTCTGCCAGGTCCAGGTCGGCTGCGGCCCCATGTAGAGGTCCTGGGACACGGCGGCGAGGCGGTACTCGACCAGCGCCGGGTCGCCGATGTTCCACCAGCTCACGACGGCCGAGGTGGTGCCGGGGGCCACGTCGGCGCCGTTGACCACGCCCTGGCGGTAGGCGCCGGTGCACTCGGTGGGGCTGTAGCTCGGGGCGGCGGTGAGCGGCGTGCGCGACGGGAACGGGGACATGGACGCGATCGGGCCCCGCACCGGGGCGCCCGTGGTGAGGCCGGCGGACGGGTCGACCGTGTCGCCGCGCAGGTACACCGTCTTCTCCGGCAGGTTCACGACCTTCCCCGAGCCCTTGCTGCCGCCGGTCGAGCCGTCGGTGCCGGCGCCGCCGAGGCCGGGCGGCATGCTGCACCCCGCCACCCCGGTGACCAGGGTCGCGAAGAGGGCCAGGCCCGCGCCGATGCGCCGCTTCACCCCGGTCACATCGGCACGGGCGGCACCTACCTGAGCGCCAACCGGCGCTCGACGGCCGCGGCGAAGCGCTCCGCCGAGCCCTCCGCGTGGCTGAAGAACAGCGACGGCTCCGCCAGCTCGACCTCGATGACCACCGGGCCGTCCGGGGACGGCAGCAGATCCACGCGGGCGTACAGCAGCTCGCCGGCCGGCACCGGCAGCGCGGCGAGCACGCGGGCGGCGAGCGCGCGCTCCTCGTCCGACGGGGTGCGCGGGGAGATGTTCTCGTTCTGGTACAGCAGGTCGCCCTCGACGTACGGGCCGGTGAGGATCGCGCCCTTGCGGATCGCGTGGCTGAACGCACCGTCGAAGTGCAGCAGCGCCGTCTCCCCCGCGGTGTCCACGGCGTCGAGGTACGGCTGGATCATCACGAGCCGCCCGGCCTCCTGCAGCCGGCGCACCTGCTCGGCGGCGAGCGCGGCCTGGGAGCCGAGGTCGTACCGCCCGGTGTCGATGCTCCCGGCGCTCACCGCGGGCTTGATCACGATCTCGCCGGTGCCCTCCGGCACGAAGGCGTCGCCGGGCTCGACCCAGGTGGTCGGGACGATCGGGATGCCGGCCTCGGCGAGCTCGCGCAGGTACCGCTTGTCGGTGTTCCACTCGATCACCGACGCCGGGTTGGCCAGCCGCGGCACCGAGCGGGCCCAGGCGACGAACTCGGCCCGGCGCTTGGCGTAGTCCCACGTGTTGCGCACGACCGCGAGGTCGTAGGCGGCCCAGTCGGCCCCGGCGGCGTCCCACGGCACCGGCTCCGCCGCGATGCCCCGCGCGGCGAGGGCCGGGATCAGCGCCCGGTCGTCCTCGTCGAGGTCCGGCAGGTCGGTGCAGGTAACGAGAGCGACCCGGGCGGCGGCCCGGGTCGCGTTGACAAGGGAACGATCATGATTCACGCAGCGAAGATACCCGCGGCGGGCGGGTTCGGGGTGTCCTAGCGCGACAGCGTGCGACGCCCCATCGAGCGCCAGAGGTCGTTGCTCGGCCGCATGTGCTCGAGGAGCTCGCGCTCCCAGGCGTTCTCGATCGTGACGCCGGCCTGGGCGCAGGCGGAACGCGCGATGTCCGTGCCCTCGGCCATCTGGTCGCCCCAGACGCCGTCCTCCCCGACGAGCACGATGCGGGCACCGCGCCGGCCGACGTACTCGATGACCGCCTTCGCGCCGCCATGGTCGTCCGCGAAGGACTTGAGGCCCGCGATCAGCCCGCCCGGAACCGGACGGTTGAGGGTCATCGTCGTATCGGAACCATCTGCCATGACGGCCACACTAGAGGGACGGCGGGCCACGTGCGGATGAAGTCGGCGCCGGTTGTGATCGTTCTTACCAACAGGTTTAAGCCACACGTCAGGCGTTTAGCGCGGCAATGTCCGTAAATATCGGGATTTTCTTCAAGTGTTTCCGGCGCGTAAAGCGAGACATGTGTCACGTGCGGTGCGCGCCTGAGAGGACGTGCCAAAAAATCGGGCGTTTCCGGCTTAACTTTCGCTTAGGCGCCCAAATGGCCGGGGGTTCCGGCCATTTGTGTTTGCCTTCCTGCTGGCTCGCTCCGCTGCTGGCTCGCGCCGCTACTGGATCAGCGCGTCGACGGCGACGGCGACGAACAGCAGCGTCAGGTAGGTCACGGACCAGTGGAACAGCCGCATCGGCTTCAGCGGCTCCTCGCGCCGGGCGCGGCCGTGCAGGCGGTGCGCCTCGACGAGCAGCAGCGCGCCGGTGACGACCGCGACGACGCCGTAGAGCGGCGTCATCCCCATCGGCCAGAGCGCGACGGAGGCGCCGACGGTCAGCCAGCTGTAGATCACCGTCTCCAGCCCCACGCGGCGCAGGCTGCGCACGACGGGGAGCATCGGGATGCCGGCCCGGGCGTAGTCGTCCTTGAACTTGATCGCCAGCGCGTAGAAGTGCGGCGGCTGCCACAGGAACACGACCGCGAAGAGCACCCACGCCGTCCAGGACAGCCCGCCGGTGACCGCCGCCCAGCCGATGAGCACCGGCGCCGCGCCGCAGGCGCCGCCCCAGACGGTGTTCTGCGGCGTGGTCCGCTTGAGCCACATCGTGTAGACGAGGTCGTAGTAGGCGATCGCGCCGACGGTCAGCAGCGTGGCGAGCAGGTTGGTGAAGGTGGCCATGAGCACCGTCGACACCACGGCGAGCGTGAGTCCGAAGATCAGCGCGCTGCGCGGGGAGACGGTGTGCGTGGCCAGCGGGCGCCGCGACGTGCGCTTCATGAGCTGGTCGATGTCGCGGTCGATGTAGCAGTTCAGCGCGTTGGCGGCGCCGGCCGCGAGCGAGCCGCCGACGAGCACGACGAGGACGAGCCACAGCGAGGGCAGGCCCTTGTCTGCGAGGAACATCACCGGGACGGTCGTGATGAGCAGCAGCTCGATGATGCGCGGCTTGGTCAGCGAGACGTAGGCCTTGACGATCGCACCGAGACCCGCGCGTCGCCGGGTCTCCTCCTGGCGCTGGGCCAGGGCGAGGGCACCCGCCGTGGTCGGACGGACCGGGGCGGACGTGAGCTGGTCAGCGACACCGTGGTCGACGAGTTGCGTCACGTCTGGTTTGCCACCTTCCCGGGGCGAGGCCATGCGGCGGAGCGGGGAATCCCGCCGAGATCAGCGGGCTCCCGCATCGTAGAACAGGATCGTGGCTGCTCGGACGGCGACCCCGGGGGACCGTGACCGGCGCGCGTGAGAGGAGAGTCAGGACGTGTCCGATTTCGCTGAGAGCTGAACCGATCCAGGTTTGGACCATCGCGGCTCATCGGCGCCCTGAACGCTGATGCGGCCATCGACTACCGTTGCCGCAGGCAGTGTCGCCGATGTCCGAAACATGGTCGACTGCGCGTGGGGGTACCCGATCGTGGGTAGGGTCGACTTGATTACCCCTTCAAAGCCTTTCGAGGAAATACGCAAACCTCGCCGTTCGACAGGAGCAGCACCGCCGTGAGCGTTGAAGAGGTCAAGGGTCCCGAGCTGTCCTGGTCCGACGTCGACCGGCGCGCCGTCGACACGGTCCGGGTGCTGGCGATGGACGCCGTCGAGAAGGCCGGCAACGGCCACCCCGGCACCGCGATGAGCCTGGCCCCGGCCGCCTACCTTCTGTTCCAGAAGGTGATGAAGCACGACCCCACCGACCCGAACTGGCTCGGGCGCGACCGTTTCGTGCTCTCCTGCGGCCACTCGAGCCTGACGCTGTACATCCAGCTGTACCTGGCCGGCTACGGGCTGAGCATCGACGACCTGAAGTCGCTGCGCCAGTGGGGCTCGCTGACCCCGGGCCACCCCGAGCACGGCCACACCGCCGGCGTCGAGACCACCACCGGCCCGCTGGGCCAGGGCATCGGCAACGCGGTCGGCTTCGCCATGGCCGCCCGCCGCGAGCGCGGCCTGTTCGACCCGGAGCCGGCCACCGGGGAGAGCCTGTTCGACCACGATGTCTACGTGCTGTGCTCCGACGGCGACATCGAGGAGGGCATCAGCCACGAGGTCAGCGCGCTCGCCGCGCACCAGAAGCTGGGCAACCTGACGGTCATCTACGACGACAACGAGATCTCGATCGAGGACGACACCCGGGTCGCCAAGAGCGAGGACGTGGCCAAGCGCTACGAGGCTTACGGCTTCGACGTGCACGTCGTGGACTGGCGCAAGGGCCACGACGCCGGCGACGGGGTCTACAAGGAGGACGTCCACGCGCTGTGGAACGCGATCCAGGCCGGCAAGGCGGTGACCGACAAGCCGACGTTCATCGCGCTGCGCACCATCATCGGCTGGCCGGCCCCGAAGAAGCAGAACACCGGCAAGATCCACGGCTCGGCCCTGGGCGCCGACGAGGTCAAGGCCACCAAGGAGGTCCTCGGCTTCGACGCGACGCTGTCGTTCGAGGTCGCCGACGAGGTCCTCGCGCACACCCGCGGCGCGATCGAGCGGGGCAAGGCGCTGCACACGAAGTGGGACGACGCCTTCGCCCAGTGGCGCGACGGCGCCGGCGAGCGCGCCGCGCTGCTGGACCGGCTGCTGTCCGGCGCGCTGCCGGTCGGCTGGGAGAAGTCGCTGCCGGAGTTCCCGGCCAGCGAGAAGGGCGTGGCCACGCGCAAGGCGTCCGGCGACACCCTCGGCGCGCTGGCCGCGGTGCTGCCGGAGCTGTGGGGCGGCTCGGCCGACCTGGCGGAGAGCAACAACACGACGATGGAGGGCGAGCCCTCGTTCCTGCCGTCGGAATACGCCACGAAGGCGTTCCCCGGCGACGAGTACGGCCGGACCCTGCACTTCGGCATCCGCGAGCACGGCATGGGCGCGATCCTCAACGGCATCAAGCTGCACGGCCCGACCCGCCCCTACGGCGGCACGTTCCTCGTCTTCTCCGACTACATGCGCCCCGCGGTGCGCTTGGCCGCGCTGATGCACCAGCCGGTCATCTACGTGTGGACGCACGACTCGATCGGCCTCGGCGAGGACGGCCCGACGCACCAGCCGATCGAGCACCTGTCGGCGCTGCGCGCGATCCCCAACCTCGCGGTGGTCCGCCCCGGCGACGCCAACGAGACCGCGCAGGCCTGGAAGGTGGCGCTGGAGCGCAAGGACCAGCCGGTGGCGCTCGCGCTCACCCGGCAGAACCTGCCCACCCTGGACCGCACGGTCTACGCCCCGGCGGAGAACGTGGCCAAGGGCGGCTACATCCTGAAGGACGCCTCCGACGGCCAGCCCCAGGTGATCATCATCGCCACCGGCTCCGAGGTGCAGCTCGCGGTCCAGGCCCAGGAGCGCCTGGAGGCCGAGGGCACCCCGACCCGGGTCGTGTCGATGCCGTGCCAGGAGTGGTTCGAGGAGCAGGACGCGGCCTACCGCCAGCAGGTCATCCCGACCGGCGTGAAGGCCCGCGTGACGGTCGAGGCCGGCATCGCGATGTCGTGGCGGGGAATCCTCGGCGACTGCGGCGTCCCGGTGAGCATCGAGCACTACGGCGCCAGCGCGCCCTACACCGTGCTGTTCGAGCAGTTCGGCTTCACCGCCGACAAGGTCGTGGCGGCCGCGCACGCCTCCCTCGCCAAGGTCGGCGAGATCACCGGCAGCACCACCGGCAACTGAAGCACCTAAGGAGAACGCGATGAGTTCCGATCGGCTGGCCGAGCTCGCCGCCGCTGGTGTGGCGATCTGGCTCGACGACCTCTCCCGTCAGCGGCTGACCAGCGGCGGGCTGGACAAGCTCCGCCGCGAGCAGCACGTCGTCGGCGTGACCACCAACCCGACGATCTTCGCCAAGGCCGTCACCTCCGCCGAGGACTACGCCGAGCAGGTCAAGGACCTGGCCCTGCGCGAGACCTCGGTGCCCGAGGCGATGCGCTCGATCATGGCGCACGACGTGCGCTGGGCCTGTGACGTGCTCAAGCCGGCGGCCGACGCCAGCCGGGGCGTCGACGGCCGCGTCTCGATCGAGGTCGACCCGGCGCTCGCCGCCGAGACCGCCCGCACCCTCGCCGAGGCGAAGGAGCTGTGGTGGCTGGTCGACCGCGGCAACCTGTTCATCAAGATTCCGGCGACCAGGGAGGGCCTGCCGGCGATCACCGCCACGCTGGCCCAGGGCATCAGCGTGAACGTGACGCTGATCTTCTCGCTGGAGCGGTACGAGGCCGTGATCAACGCCTTCTTCGCGGGTCTGGAGCAGGCCAGGGAGAACGGCCACGACCTGTCCAAGATCGGCTCGGTGGCGTCGTTCTTCGTGTCGCGGGTCGACACCGAATACGACAAGCGCCTCGACAAGATCGGCACCGACGAGGCCAAGGCGCTCAAGGGCAAGGCGGCCATCGCCAACGCCAAGCTCGCCTACCAGCTCTACGAGCAGCAGTTCTCCTCGGAGCGCTGGCAGGCCCTGGCCAACGCGGGCGCGCAGCCCCAGCGGCCGCTGTGGGCCTCGACCTCGACCAAGAACCCGGAGTACCGCGACGTCATCTACGTCGAGGAGCTCGTCGCCCCGGGCACGGTCAACACCATGCCGGAGTCGGTGATCCACGCCTTCGCCGACCACGGTGAGGTGCGCCTCGACGCCGTGACCGGTGGCTACGCCGAGGCGCAGCAGGTCATGGACTCGCTGGCCGCGCTGGGCATCGACTACAACGACGTCGTCGACGTCCTCGAGCGCGAGGGCGTCGAGAAGTTCGGCGTCAGCGGCAAGGAAATGATCGAGACGGTGCAGAAGGCGCTGGACTCCGCGTCCTGACGTTCGCGCGTTCTGTCGTTCGCTCATTCGGTACTCGCCCGTCGTGCACGGGCGCCAAGATGAGGGCATGCAGGGGGTGGCGGGTGTCTGATCTGCTCGACGACGTCGTGGCGGCGGCCGGACTCACGGTGTTCGGCGTCGCCGCGACCGCGCGGCCGGTCGGCGCACCCGCCCCCTTCCCTTTTCTCCCCGGTCCCGAGCTGACCGACCGGATCGCCGCCGTCCGCGCGCGGGGGCTGGACCGGGTCGTGCTCTGCGGGCCGGGCGCCGGGGCCGCGGCGATCGCCGCCACCCTCGGCCTGGACCTCACCGTGCTCGACACCGCCGATCCGCACCGGGTGCGAGCGGCCCTGGCCGACCGGCTGGAGCGGACGGTGGTCGTGCTGGCGGTGCCGGAGCCGACCGTCGTCGCGGATGCCCATCGGCGGGCCTTCCTGCAAGCGTTCGAGGACGCCGGCCTGCACGACGTGGGCCGGCGTTTCGTCGTCGTGACCGCGCCCGGCTCCGGGTTCGAGACCGTGGCGCGCGAGATGGGCGCGCCGCTCTTCCTCGCCGCGCCGACCGCCTCCGCGCTGAGCGCCTACACCCTCGTCCCCGCCGGCCTGGCCGGGGCGGACACGGCGGCGCTGCTGGCCGAGGCCGCGGCGTTCCAGACTCCTCCCCCGCCCCGCGCCGCGGCGGGCTTCGCCGCGCCGGCCCCCCGCCAGGCCGAGCCGGCCGCGGAGCCCGTGCTGCCGGGCGTCGCGCTCGGCGAGACGATCGCCGCGGCGGTGCGCGACGGGCGGGACAAGCTCGCCGTCGCCCCCGACGGCACCGGCATCGACGGCCTCGGCCCGTGGATCGAGCGCCTCTTCGGCGACGCCCTGGTCACCGTCGCGCTGGAGAACCCCTCCTCCTGGGGCCACGAGGGCCCCGACGTGCTCGGCGTGACCGTCGGCGGCGTCCTGGGCCGCGCCATCATGCCCGGCGGCGGCATCAACCCCGACCTGTCCGTCAACGGCCCGCTCGGCGCGCACCTGTTCGCCTGGGAGCAGGCCGCGATCGTGGCCGGGGCGGCCCCGCGGCCCACCGGCGACGGCGACGCGCTGCTGCACCGGCTCGACAGCGGCGTGCCCGCCGAGACGCCCGCCCTCGTCGAGGGGGCGATCGAGGTGTACGGCGAGACGACGGCCACGACGCTCATCGCCGCGATCGACGGGCTGACCCACACCGTCCCGCCCGGCGGCCGGGTGGCGATCGAGGCCCACCTCGACCCCGGCGGCGACGCGGCGGCGGCCGGGGTGCGTGACGCCCTCGGCGGGCGGGTGGCACGAGCGGTGACCTTCGGCTGGGGACCGCGCAACGCCTCCGGCACCGGCGCCACGCTGCTCATCACCGGCGCGGTGACCAACGACGTGCGGGTGCCCGGCCGGCCGTACACGTTCGGTGAGCTCCAGGCCGCCTCCGCCGCCGCCCCCGGCGACGGGCCGTGGCTGCGTTTGCATCTGACCGACCGGGCAACCGGTATCGAACAACTGTTGGCCGCCCTCGGAGGGTGAACTGATGACCAATCCGCTGCGGGACCCGCAGGACCGGCGACTGCCTCGCATCCCCGAGCCGTGTGCGCTGGTCATCTTCGGCGTCACCGGTGACCTGGCCCGCAAGAAGCTCATCCCGGCCGTCTACGACCTGGCCAACCGGGGACTGCTGCCGCCCAGCTTCGCCGTGCTGGGCTTCGCCCGGCGCGACTGGGGCGACGGCGACTTCGAGGACCTGGCCCGCAAGGCGGCGCAGAACGGCGCCCGCACCACGTGGCGGGAGGAGGTGTGGTCCCGCCTCGCCGGCAACATCAAGTTCGTGCCCGGCTCGTTCGAGGACGACCAGGCCTTCGACCACCTCGCGCAGACGCTGAGCGACCTGCACGACGAGTCCGGCATCCCCGGCAACGCGGCGTTCTACCTGTCGATCCCGCCCTCGGCGTTCCCGGTCGTGCTCAAGCAGCTCGAGCGCACCGGCATGTCGGACAACGCGAAGTCCGGCGGCTGGCGCCGGGTCGTGGTGGAGAAGCCGTTCGGCTACGACCTCACCTCGGCCAAGCAGCTCAACGACCTCGTCGACGACGCCTTCACCGCCCAGGACGTGTTCCGCATCGACCATTACCTGGGCAAGGAGACCGTCCAGAACATCATGGCGCTGCGGTTCGCCAACAACCTGTTCGAGCCGGTGTGGAACTCCAACTACGTCGACTCGGTGCAGATCACCATGGCCGAGGACGTCGGCATCGGCACCCGGGCCGGCTTCTACGACAAGGTCGGCACCGCCCGCGACGTGCTGCAGAACCACCTGCTGCAGCTGCTGGCCCTGGTGGCGATGGAGGAGCCGACCGCGTTCGACGCCGACGCCATCCGCACCGAGAAGCTCAAGGTGCTCAACGCCATCAAGGTGCCGGCCGACGTGACCACCAACACGGTCCGGGGGCAGTACCTGACCGGCTGGGTCGCCGGGGAGCGGGTGCCGGGGTACCTCGAGGAGAAGGACGTCCCGGCGGACTCCAAGACGGAGACGTACGTGGCGACCCGCCTGGGCATCCAGAACCGCCGCTGGGCCGGGGTGCCCTTCTACATCCGGGCCGGCAAGCGCCTGCCGCGGCGGGTCACCGAGCTCGCGATCCTGTTCAAGAAGGCCCCGCACCTGCCGTTCAGCGACGCGGACGTGGAGATGCTCGGCAACAACCAGCTCGTCATCCGGGTCCAGCCGGACGAGGGCGTGATGCTGAAGTTCGGCTCGAAGGTGCCCGGCACGACCATGGAGGTCCGCGACATCGCGATGGACTTCCAGTACGGCGAGGCCTTCACCGACGCGAGCCCCGAGGCCTACGAGCGGCTCATCCTCGACGTGCTCGTGGGCGACAAGACGCTGTTCCCGGACTCGGCCGAGGTCGAGGCGAGCTGGAACGTGGTCGACCCGCTCGAGGAGGCCTGGGCGGGTTCGACGCCCGAGCCGTACCGCGCGGGCGAGTGGGGCCCGCGGGCCGCCGACGAGATGCTGGCCCGCGAGGGCCGCGCCTGGCGCCGGGCCTGACCGGGGCCGAAGAGGGAGACATGGACATGATCGGTTTGTGGGACACCACCGGCATCGAGGTGGTCAAGGCCCTGGCCAACGAGCGGCGCAGCGCCGGCGGCCTGACCAGTGGCCTGGCCCTGACCCTGATCGCCGTGGTCGACGAGCGGCAGGTCCGCGAGGCCGAGGCGGCGGCCACCATCGCCGCCTCCGCGCACCCGTGCCGGCTGCTCATCATCGTGCGCGCCGACGTCACCCAGCAGCGGTCGCGCCTCGACGCCGAGATCGTCGTCGGCGGGCGGCTGGGCCCGTGCGAGGCGGTCGTGATGCGCATGCAGGGCCGGCTGGCGCTGCACGCCGAGTCGGTCGTCATGCCGCTGCTCGCCCCGGACGTGCCGGTGGTGACGTGGTGGCAGTGCACGCCGCCGGAGCGGATCGCGTACGACCCGCTGGGCGTCGTCGCCGACCGCCGCATCACCGACAGCGCCCAGGCCGAGGACCCGGTCGCCGCGCTGCGGGTGCGCTCCGACGACTACGTGGCCGGCGACACCGACCTGGCCTGGTCGCGCATCACCCCGTGGCGCACCCTGCTGGCCGGGGCGTTCGACGCCAACCGGATCGGCGTGCGCTCGGCCGAGATCGTGGCGCCCGAGCACGACCCGACCGCGCTGCTGCTCGGCGGCTGGCTGGAGGCGCGCCTCGGCGTGCACCCGGCCCGCAGGACCGGCGACGGCAAGATCATGCAGGCGGTGAACATGGTGCTCGACAACGGCGACTCGATGAACCTGATCCGCGACCTCAACGCGGGCGTCGCCACGCTGCAGCGCACCGGCCAGCCGGACCGCATCCTGCCGCTGAGCCGCCGCCCGCTCGGCGACGAGCTCGCCGAGGAGCTGCGCCGGCTCGACCCCGACCAGCCCTACGCGGCCGCGCTGGCGGCCGGCACCGGCAAGCGCCGGCTCGACGAGCGCGGCGCGCCCCGCGTGCACATCTGGAAGGACCCCGCCCTGGCCGAGAAGCCGGAAGCCGGCACGGTGCCCACGCCGGAGCCCGTGGCTTCATGAGTCATTCGAAGATCGTCGTGCACACGGAGCCGCGGCTGCTCGCCGAGGCGGCCGCCGCCCGGCTCATCGTCCGGCTCACCGACGCCCAGGCGGAGCGGGGCGAGGCCACGGTCGCGCTGACCGGCGGCCGCATCGCCGCCCAGATCTACCAGGCGATCCGCGAGAGCCCGGCCCGCGACGCGGTGGACTGGTCGCGGGTGAACGTCTGGTGGGGCGACGAGCGGTTCCTGCCGTCCGGCGACGGCGAGCGCAACGAGACCCAGGCCCGCGCGGCGCTGCTCGACGCGCTGAAGCTCGACCCGGCCCGGGTGCACCCGATGCCGGCCTCCGACGGCCCGGACGGCGAGGACGCCGAGGCGGCCGCCGCCCGCTACGCCGCGGCGCTGGCCGAGGCGGCCCGGCCCGGCCACGCCGAGCTGCCGCACTTCGACGTGATCCTGCTCGGCGTGGGCGAGGACGGCCACGTGGCCTCGGTGTTCCCGGAGCACCCGGTGACGCTGGAGTCGCGGCCGGTCTCGGCGGTGCGGGGCAGCCCGAAGCCGCCGCCGGTGCGCACCACGCTGACCCTGCCGGCGATCAACACGGCGGCCGAGGTGTGGCTGATCGCCTCGGGCGACGGCAAGGCGAAGGCGGTGGGCCTGGCCCTCGCCGACGCGGGCCCGCGCCAGATCCCGGCGGCGGGCGTGCACGGGCGGGAGCTCACGCTGTGGCTGCTCGACACCGCCGCGGCCCACGAACTGCCGCCCCGCTTCCGCAGCCTCGTCTGACGGCGGCCGTCAGGAGAAGGGTGACCACCCGCGGACCTGGCAGCGACGGCGCGCCAGCGCCGAGCGGTGTCTCGCGGGAGGAACGGTCCGCACCACGGCGGACCCGAGTCATGGCCTTGGTTCGTGAACAGGGGCGCCGGATCTCGCATCCGGCGCCCCTGCCGCTATCGGCCTGTGCGCTGGCGCAGACGCGCCAGCGCCTCCTGGAGGATGGCCTCGCCGTCGGCGTCGGTGCGCCGCTCCTTCACGTAGGCCAGGTGGGACTTGTAGGGCTCGGCCCGCGGACGCTCCGGCGGGGCCTGCTCGTTCCGGCCGGCCGGGAGGCCGCACCGGGAGCAGTCCCAGGTGTCCGGGGGCTCGATCTCGGCGGCGAACGCCGGCTCGGTCACGTGCCCGTTGGCGCACCAGTAGGTCACGGCGCGCCGGGGGGCCTGTTCACCACGCTCGGCCCAGCGCACCGGGCCGGAGCCGACTCGTGTTCCGCGGATGGCATTGCCAGCTGCCACGGCTGCTCGCTCCTGTTCGTCGGGGGGTACGACGTCTTACGGAGTGCAGGAGTGTGGGCGTAAACACCTGCGCGCGGCCCGTAAGTTGCACGGACCGCGCGCTGAGTCTAACGCTGGTGGACGGCGAGGTGCTCAGGCGCCACCGTTCTGGACGATTTTGAGCCAGAGGCCGAGGCCCACGATGCAGGCGAACCAGATGATGCCGACCAGCAGGGTGTAGCGGTCGAGGTTCTTCTCCGCCACCGAGGAACCGGCCAGGCTGGAGGACACGCCGCCGCCGAACATGCTGGACATGCCGCCGCCCTTGCCACGGTGCAGG
Organism: Dactylosporangium sp. NPDC000244; assembly: GCF_040300725.1. NCBI lineage: Bacteria > Bacillati > Actinomycetota > Actinomycetes > Micromonosporales > Micromonosporaceae > Dactylosporangium > Dactylosporangium sp. NPDC000244. Next base: position 36,773 of record NZ_JBEPEH010000017.1, on the reverse strand, counting down.
AGCACGAGCAGGGTCAGCAGCACGCTGGTGATGACCAGCAGCACGATCAGGGTGTAGGCGAACGCCGTCATGGCGCGGTCGTCCTCTCGGCAAGGCGGTCAGGGCACGGTCGTATGTAGAGCGGGTGCCAGCTTACTAGGCGAGTCCGATCGCGCACAGGTCGGGCTGCCCGAACTGCGGGTGGATGAAGCCGCCGCGGATGTTGGTGCCCGCCATGCGCAGCGCCTTCATGTAGACGATCGGGATCGCCACCGCCTGCTCGGCGATCTTCTGGTCGAGCTCGCCCCAGAGCCGGTACTGCCGCTCCGGCACCGACTCGGCCAGCGCCGCGGAGATCCGGTCGTTGATGTCGGTGTCGTTGAGCAGCCCGTAGTTCTGGTTGTTGGTGGCGCCGGCCCCGGCCGGGATGAGCCGGCCGTCGAAGAGCGGCGGGATGACCGCCGAGCCGTTGGCCCAGTCCGGGATCCAGCCGGCCCACAGCAGGTCGTTGGTGTTCCCGGGGTTGCCGATGACGTCGAAGTACGTCTCCGGGTCGATCCCGTTGACCTTGATCTGGATGCCGATCTGCTGATACGTCTCCACCACCGTGGCCGCGAGGCGCCGGATGTCCTTCTGGTCCGGGATGGACAGCGTCAGGGCGCCGGCGCACGGCCTGCCCTTCTTCTGCTGCTCGTCCATCAGCTTCAGGGCCACGTCGGGCTTGCCCTCGACGTTGCCGGCGCTGTCGTACACGTCGAAGTCCTTGTGGGCCTTCAGCTGCGGCGCGATCATCGTCGTCGCGTAGTCCCCGTAGACCGATCCGCCGGCCGCGGCGCGGAACTTGCGCTTGTCGAACGCGTACACCAGCGCCTGCCGGCAGGCCAGGTCCGGGATGCGCCGGCTGTTGATCGCGAGGTACCGGATGCCGCCGTAGCCGCCCTGGACCGCCCGCGCCGACAGGTCCGGGTCGTTGATGACCTGCTGCACGAAGTTCGGCGCGACGTTCTTGTCCAGGTCGATGGCGTCGGCGTTGTCCCCGTCGCTGGTGATCAGGTTCGAGGTGACGGTCGGCAGGTCGCCGTCGGCCTCGATCACGATCTTGTCCGGGTAGGCCTTGCGCACGCCGTCGGTCTTGCGGTCCCAGTACGGGTTGCGGACGTACACGAGCCGCTGGTCGGTGTTCTCCTGCAGCTTGTAGGGGCCCGACGAGACCGGGTGCTTGTCGTAGTCGCCCCGGGTGTCCGACTTGGCCGGCACCGGCGCGAAGACCGACATGGCCACCGTGTACCCGAAGTCGCCGATCGGCTGGTTGAGCGTGAAGCGGATGTTGCGGGGGTCGACGCACTGCACGGACGTGAGGCCCTTGCCGCCGTTGTCACCGCCGGTGAACGGGCCCGCGTAGCCGTCCGCGTCGGCGAGGTAGGTCTTGGCGTAGGGCTGGGCGACGGAGAACAGCCCGGAGAAGCTGCGCTCGACGCCGTGCTTGACGTCAGGGCACGTGATCGGGGTGCCGTCCTCCCAGCGCACGTCGTCCTTGAGCTGGAAGTCCCAGACGCGGTTGCCCTCGCTCGGGCGGCCGGCGTCGGTGGCGAGGTCGCCCACGATCTCGCTGGAGGCCGCGCCCGGCTCCGACCGGAACGTGGTGAGCGTCCGGGAGACGAGGCGGCTGACGTTGGCCTCGGTGGCCGTGGCGACCCGCTGCGGGTCGAGGTGGGACGGTTTGGCGCTCACCACCACGTGCACGGTCCCGCCGGTCCGCGGCGGCTTCGGCCCGTTCTTCGCGTCGGCGTCGCCGCATCCGGCGGTCGCCAGCAGCGCCAGTCCGGCGATGGTCGCAATGGTCTTCCGACGACTGGGCATGCTGGTCCTTCACGGCGCGCCCGACGGGGTCCCGGCTCATCCGTTCGTGGCGGTGAGCCCTGGCCCGGTGGCTTGACGCCAGGTCAAGGGGTGGTGGACGCAGCCACTGTAGGCGTCATGGGGGCGACAGCAAAACGTCGCGCGGCCCGCATCCGGACCGCGCGACGCACTGTGCTGCTGCTGTTACTTGCCGAGCCGGACAATCCTCGCGAAGCCCTCGGCGTCGATGCTCGCGCCGCCCACCAGGGCGCCGTCGATGTCGGGCTGCTCGATGATCGCCGCGACGTTGTCGTGCTTGACCGAGCCGCCGTAGAGGATGCGCACGCGGTCGGCGGTGCCGCCGGTGTACTTCTCGGCCAGCCGGGTGCGGATCGCCCCGATGACCTCCTGCGCGTCCTCGGGCGTCGCCACCTTGCCGGTGCCGATCGCCCAGACCGGCTCGTACGCGATGACGATCTTCTCGACCTCGTCGGTCTTGATCTTCTCGAGGCCGGCGTCGAGCTGCGCGAGGGTGTACCCCACGTGCTCGCCCGACTCGCGGACCTCCAGGCCCTCGCCCACGCACAGGATCGGCGCGATGCCGTTGGCCAGCGCCGCCTTCACCTTGGCGTTGACCAGGGCGTCGTCCTCGCGGTGGTACTGCCGCCGCTCCGAGTGCCCGACCACCACGTACTGGCAGCCGAGCTTGGCCAGCATCGCCCCGGAGATCTCGCCCGTGTAGGCGCCCGACACGTGCGCGGAGATGTCCTGCGCGCCGTAGCCGATGAGCAGCTTGTCGCCGTCCACCAGTGTCTGGACGCTGCGGATGTCCACGAACGGCGGCAGGACGACCGCCTCCACGTCGTTGAGCTGCTGCTCGTTGAGCGTGAAGGCCAGCTTCTGCACCAGCGCGATGGCCTCGAGGTGGTTCAGGTTCATCTTCCAGTTGCCCGCCATGAGCGGGCGGCGTCCGGTGACCTCAGCCATGACTCAGGCCTCCAGCGCCGTGATGCCGGGCAGGGCCTTGCCCTCGAGGAACTCGAGGGAGGCGCCGCCGCCGGTGGAGATGTGGCTGAAGCCGTCCTCCGGGATGCCCAGCGCGCGCACGGCCGCGGCCGAGTCACCGCCGCCGACGACGCTGAAGCCGTCGATCTTGGTGATCGCCTCGGCGACGCCACGCGTACCGGCGGCGAAGGGCGCCAGCTCGAACACGCCCATCGGGCCGTTCCAGAAGACGGTCTTCGCCCCGTCGAGGGCCGCCGCGAAGGCCGCCACCGACTCGGGGCCGATGTCCAGGCCGAGCTCCTCGGCCGGGATGGCGTCCACGCCGACCGTCCGCACCTCCGCGTCGGCCGCGAACTTGTCCGCGGTCACCACGTCGGCCGGCAGCACGATCTTGTCGCCGCCCCGCTGGAGCAGGTCCTTGCAGGTGTCGACCATCTCGTCCTGCAGCAGGCTCTTGCCGACCTCGTGGCCCTGGGCCTTGAGGAAGGTGAAGCACATGCCGCCGCCGATGAGCAGCTTGTCGACCTTGGGCAGCAGCGCCTCGATGACGGCGAGCTTGTCCGAGACCTTCGAGCCGCCGAGGATCACGACGTAGGGCCGCTCGGCCTCGCCCGTGAGCTTCGAGAGGACCTCGAGCTCCTTGGCGACCAGGTAGCCGCTGTAGTGCGGCAGCAGGCCGGCCACGTCGAAGACGCTGGCGTGCTTGCGGTGCACGGCGCCGAACGCGTCGTCGACGTAGACGTCGCCGTGCGCGGCCAGCTCGTGCGCGAACGCCAGGCGCTCGGACTCGACCTTGCTGGTCTCCCCCGCGTTGAAGCGGAGGTTCTCCAGCAGCACCAGGTCGCCGTCCGCCCCGCCGAAGGCCACCGGGGCGCCCAGCAGCTCGCTCAGGCGGGCGGCGACGGGCGCGAGGGTGTACTTCGGGTCGGGCGCGCCCTTCGGGCGGCCCAGGTGCGACATGACGGTGATCTTCGCGGCGCCGGCCTCACGCAGGGCGTTGATGGTCGGCAGGACCGCGCGGATGCGCCCGTCGTCGGTGATCTTGTCTCCGTCGAGCGGGACGTTCAGGTCGGCGCGCAGCAGCACGCGCCGACCGGCGACGCCCTCGCTCAGGAGGTCGTCGAGCGTCTTCACAGGCCGGTGCCGACCAGGGTGACGGCGTCGACGAGACGGTTGCTGTAGCCCCACTCGTTGTCGTACCAGCCGACGACCTTGACCTGGTTGCCGATGACCTTGGTCAGGCCCGCGTCGAAGATGCACGACGCCGGGTCGGTCACGATGTCGCTGGAGACGATCGGGTCCTCGGTGTAGACCAGGATGCCGGCGAGCGGGCCGTCGGCGGCGGCCTTGATCGCCGCGTTGACCTCTTCGACGGAGGTGTCGCGGCCGACGGTGACCGTGAGGTCGGTCGCCGAGCCGGTCGGGACCGGCACGCGCAGCGCGTAGCCGTCGAGCTTGCCCTTGAGCGCGGGGATGACCAGGCTGATCGCCTTGGCCGCACCGGTCGAGGTCGGCACGATGTTCAGGGCCGCGGCGCGGGCGCGACGCAGGTCCTTGTGCGGCGCGTCCTGCAGGTTCTGGTCCTGCGTGTAGGCGTGGATCGTGGTCATGAGGCCACGCTCGATGCCGAACGTGTCGTTGATGACCTTCGCCATCGGCGCGAGGCAGTTCGTGGTGCACGACGCGTTGGAGATGATCGTGTGCTTCGCCGGGTCGTACTCGTGCTCGTTCACGCCGAAGACGATCGTGAGGTCCTCGTTCTTGGCCGGGGCCGAGATGATGACCTTCTTGGCGCCGCCGGCCACGTGGACCTTGGCCTTCTCGGCGTCGGTGAAGATGCCGGTCGACTCGATGACGACGTCCGCGCCCAGGTCGCCCCAGGGCAGCTTCGAGGGGTCGCGCTCGGCGAGGGCCTTGAAGGTCTTGCCCGCGACGGTGATCTCGTCCGCGGTCGCCTTCACCTCCTCGCCCAGCCGGCCGAGGATGCTGTCGTACTTCAGCAGGTGCGCCAGCGTCTGGTTGTCGGTCAGGTCGTTGACGCCGACAACCTCGATGTCGGCGCCCTTCGCAAGGGCCGCACGGAAGAAGTTGCGCCCGATACGGCCGAAGCCGTTGATGCCAACCCGGATGGTCACTTCGACACATCTCCTCGTCTCTTCGCGCCACGGCCGCGCTGGTATGCCGTTGCCGTGCGCCAGATGAGTGTTATTGGCTCGCCCACCCTGGTCCCGCCGGTCCGGACCCACCCGTTGGTGCGGGGTCCGGCCGCGTGTCGCGGCGGCGATCGAACAGCGAGGAGCGACCCGAGTCGGCCTCATCGCCGAACACGGCAAACCCTATCGTCTCGAACCGGTCACGATCCCATGGGGGTGTCGGAGCCCACGTTTGATCGTACGGCGGCGCAGGCTCGCGGGCGGCTGGACCCGGGTGCCGATCGCCTCACGGCCGCAGGTCACATCGCGGCGCCCGCCGGGGGCGTTCTGCCCGATAAGTCGGGCGCTCCGCGCCACGACTTATCGGATTTATACCCTGACGGCGCTTATGTCGGATTCGGCGTCAGCCGACCAGCATCTCCGGGGTCACGGCCGACTCGGTGTCGGGAATGCCCAGGTCACGGGCGCGCTTGTCGGCCAGCGCCAGCAGACGCCTTATACGGCCGGCGATCGCGTCCTTGGTCAGCGGCGGGTCGGCGAGCGCGCCGAGCTCCTCCAGCGACGCCTGGCGGTGCTCGAGCCGCAGCGTGCCCGCGCTGAACAGGTGGTCGGGCGCGGTGTCGGCGAGGATCTCCATGGCCCGCGCGACCCGGGCGGCGGCGGCGACCGCGGCGCGCGCCGAGCGGCGCAGGTTGGCGTCGTCGAAGTTGGCCAGCCGGTTGGCGGTGGCCCGCACCTCGCGCCGCACCCGGCGCTCCTCCCAGGTCAGCACGCTCTGGTGGGCGCCGATGCGGGTGAGCAGCGCGGCGATCGCGTCGCCGTCCTTGACCACGACCCGGTCGACCCCGCGCACCTCGCGCGCCTTCGCGGTGATCCCGATCCGCCGCGCCGCCCCGACGAGCGCGAGCGCCGCCTCGGGACCCGGGCACGTGATCTCCAGCGCACAGCTACGCCCGGGCTCGGTCAGCGAGCCGTGCGCGAGGAAGGCACCCCGCCACGCGGCGACCGCGCAGCACATGTTCGCCGACACGACGTGCGGCGGGAGCCCGCGCACGGGACGTCCGCGCACGTCGAGCAGGCCGGTCTGGCGGGCGAGGGCCTCGCCGTCCTTGACCACGCGCACGATGAAGTGGCTGGCCTTGCGCAGGCCGCCCGACGCGAGGACGTGGATTTCGCTGCCGTACCCGTACACCTCCGACACCTCGCGACGCAGCCGGCGCGCGGCGGCGTTGGTGTCGAGCTCGGCCTCGACGACCACCCGGCCCGAGACGATGTGCAGCCCTCCCGCGAAGCGCAACAGCGCGGCCATCTCGGCTCGCCGGCAGCAGGGCTTGGCCACGTCCACCCGGCTGAGCTCGTCCTTGACCGCAGCGGTCATCGCCATTCTGTCGTCACCTCGCGGATTTCGTGTTCACAGTGATGTCCCCGTCCGTACCGGCACGCGCCCGACCCCCGTTGGTCCGCGAGCCGTTCTCACTTCTCATCCCGGCACCGCGCGCGATCCTGGCGGTCGTCCGGGCGGTCTTGCCTGCGTCGACCTGCAGCAATGGGTCGAGCGCCGCCGCCAGCGCCTGCGGGTCGTGCCGGGGCCCCCCGTCATCGACGGCGACCGGGGCCAGCACCAGCCGCGCACCAAGCGATTCTGCCGCACGATGGACCGGTTCGGGGTCGCCTACGGCTTTCCCGTCGGCAAGAACTACATCGACGTGCAATCCAGGTAGGTAACGGGGCAGGGCGGCCAGGTGCTCCGGCAGCGTCAGCCCCGCGGTCTCGCTGTCGGCCGCGAGGTTGAGCGTGACCAGCCGCCGGCCCGCGCTGTCCCGGATGGCGTCGGCCAGCCCGGGCACGAGCAGGTGCGGAATCACGCTGGTGAACCACGAGCCGGGCCCGAACAGCAGCCAGTCCGCCTCGCGCACGGCCCGCACCGCCTCGGCGCACGCCTCGGGCGCGTCCGGCGTCAGCCGCACGCGGTCGATGGTCTTGGTGGTGACCGCGACCTCGTGCTGCCCGCGCACGGTGACGACCTCCCCGTCCTCGGACAGGTCCGCCTCGATGTGCAGCGGGTCCCGCGACATGGGCAGCACCCGCCCGCCGCAGCGCAGCAGCGCCGCCGCCCGATCGAGCGCGGCCACCGGGTCGCCGGCCTGCTCCATCAACGCGACGAGCACCAGATTCCCGACCGGGTGCCCGGCGATGTCGTCCTCGCCGGTGAACCGGTGCTGGAACAGCTCGGCGGTGGCCGTCTCGTCGGCGAGCGCGGCGAGGGCCTGGCGCAGGTCGCCCGGCGGCAGGATGTCGCGCGTCTGGCGCAGCCGGCCGCTGGAGCCGCCGTCGTCGGCGACGGTCACGACGGCGGTGATGTCGAGCGGTCGGCCACGCTGCACGATCCGCAGCGCACGCAGCGTCGCGGACAGCCCGTGCCCGCCCCCGAACGCGACGACCCTGACCGCCTCGCGCGGGGTGTCCCGCTCCGCGCCGGCCGGTTGCACGCGCGCGTGCATCTGGCCGCGGCCGTTGTCGGCGGCGGCGACGGACTTGGACCGGCTCTGCGGCCGTCCTTCCCCGTCCGGCGCCTCGGCGGCAGCGGGCGGCTCGGCGCGGCCGTCGCCGGCCGGTGCGGATCTGGACGCCTTGGAGCGTCGGCGGCCGGGCGCGGGTGCGGGGTCCTTCGCGGCCGGGGTCCGTGCGGCGTCGTTGCCGCCCGTGGGCCGGCTCGTCATTCGCGTCCCAGGTCGCGGTGCTGCGGCGAGGCCGCGAGCCGCATCTCGCGCAGCCGCCGGGCGAGCTCCTCGGCGATGGCGACGCTGCGGTGCTTGCCGCCCGTGCAGCCGACGGCGATCGTGAGGTAGCGCTTCCCCTCGCGCTCGAAGCCCGGCGCCGTCGCGTTGATGAGGCGGGCGTACGTCTCCACGAACGTGATCGCCCCGCGCTGCCCCAGCACGTACCGGCTGACGTCCGTCTCCCGCCCGGTGTGCTCGCGCAGCTCCGGCACCCAGTACGGGTTGGGCAGGAAGCGCGCGTCGAGCACGAAGTCGGCGTCGGGCGGCAGGCCGTACTTGAACCCGAAGGACAGCACCGTGACCCTGATCTGGGTCGTGTCTTCCTCGCCGAACATCTCCTCGATGCGCCCGCGCAGCTGGTTGACGTTGAGGTGGCTCGTGTCGATCAGGACGTCGGCCTGCTCGCGCGCCTCCAGCAGCAGCTTCCGCTCGGCCGCGATGCCGTCGGAGAGCCGCCCGGCGCCCTGCAGCGGGTGCGAGCGCCGCACGCTCTCGAAGCGCCGGATCAGCACCTCGTCGTCGGCGTCGACGAACACCATCCGCGGGTTGAAGCCCCGCTCCCGCAGCGACTTCACCGCGCCCGGCAGGTCGGTCGAGAAGGCGTGGCTGCGCACGTCCAGCACCATCGCGGTGCGCCGGACCGCGCCCTGCGCCGCGTGCGCGAGCTCGGCCATGTCGAGCAGCAGCGCCTGGGGCAGGTTGTCCACGACGTAGTACCCGACGTTCTCGAGCGCCCGCGCCACGGTGCTGCGGCCGCCACCGGACACGCCGGTCACGATCACGAGGTCGGTGGTGTTGCGCCCGGACAGGTTCCCCTCGGCGGGGTCCACCTCCCCGGCGCCGAAGCCCTCCCCCGCGTCCGCGCGCCCTGCGATCTCGGCACGCTCCGCATCGAAGAACGCACCCTCCGCGAACTCGCCGGTGCTGCTGACAGTCGGTTGGGCCCCGCCGTCGTCCGCGGTGGCGCCTCTCGGCACGTCGCCATCTCTCGACACGACGACGAGTTTATGTCGTGCGGCGCGCGGCATCGGACGGTCGGTCGGTTTGCACTAGTTCGCGGTATCTCCAGCCCCGGCCTCCTCCACGGCCTCGTCGACCGCTCCGCCCCTGCTGGCCCCGTCTCCTGACCCGCGTTCGGGCGTGTCGCCGGCCTCGACGATCACCTCCGGCGTGTCCCCCATCCGTGTCACCTCGACCCGGGGACGAACGGCCTCAGAGCCCCCCGCGTCGATCTCCACGGCCACGTCCGGATCACCGCCGGCGTGCGACACCTCGCCCCGCGGCCACCCCGCCCCGCGCACGTCTCCGGCCGACCGGCCCGACGCGACCGGCCCGCCTTCGGAACCCGCCTCCGCCGCGCCTGCTTCAGCACCCTCAGCCCCCGCCACAACCGCCTCCGAACCGTCCGACGCGAGCCAACCGCGCTCCGACCCCGAGACCGCCGAATCCGTCAGCGAACCAGCGACCGTTCTAGGCGACGCCGCCTCCATGAACGGCCCGGCGTCCGCACGCGCATCAGCACCCGAGTCCGGAGCAGGGTCCGAGGGCGAGACGGGCGGGGCCGGATCGGGCACGGCGTCCGCGGGGCGGCGGGCCGAGGCGAGCGGATCCGGGTTCAGCGCCGCCTGAATCGCCTCCGCCGTGCGGCGCCCGATGCCGGGCACCTCCGCGATCTCCTCCAGGGTCGCGGCCTTCAGCCGTTTCAGCGACCCGAAATGCCGCAGCAGCGCCTTGCGGCGGATCTCGCCGAGGCCGGGCACCGAGTCGAGCGACGAGGCCGTCATGCGCTTCGAGCGCTTCTGCCGGTGGTACGTGATGGCGAAGCGGTGCGCCTCGTCGCGGACGCGCTGCAGGAGGTACAAACCCTCGGAGCTCCGGGGCAGGATCACCGGGAACTCGTCCTCCGGCAGCCACACCTCCTCGAGGCGCTTGGCGAGGCCGCAGACGGTGATGTCGTCGATGCCCAGGTCCAGCAGCACCTGCGCGGCCGCGTTGACCTGGGGCTGGCCGCCGTCGACGACGACGAGCTGGGGCGGGTAGGCGAACTTGCGCGGCCGCCCGGTCGTCGGGTCGATACCGGGGCGGGACGGGTCGGTCTCGGCGGCCTCGTCGATCTCGACCTTGGCGTCGAGGTAGCGGGCGAACCGCCGCCGCAGCACCTCGGAGATCGCGGAGACGTCGTCGGTGTCGCCGTTGATCGCGAACCGCCGGTATTCGCTCTTGCGCGACAGCCCGTCCTCGAACACGACCATGCTCGCGACCACGTCGGTGCCCTGGATCTGCGAAATGTCGTAGCACTCGATGCGCAGCGGCGCGGTCGGCATCGCGAGCGCCTCGGCGATCTCCTCGAGGGCCTTGCTGCGCGTGCTCAGGTCGCCGGCCCGGCGCAGCTTGTGCTGCTGCAGCGCCTGCTCGGCGTTGCGCGCCACGGTCTCGGCGAGCGTCTTCTTGTCCCCGCGCTGCGGCACCCGGATCGACACGCGGCTGCCCCGCAGCCGGGTGAGCCAGTCGGCGAGCGCGTCGACGTCGGCCGGCAGCTCCGGCACGAGCAGCTCGCGGGGCAGGTCGGCGGCCTCGGCCCCGGCCTCGCTGCCGTAGATCTGCGTGCAGAAGTGGTGCACGAGATCGCCCGGGGTCAGGTCCTCGGTCTTCTCCACGATCCAGCCGCGCTGGCCGCGCACCCGCCCGCCGCGCACGTGGAAGACCTGCACCGCGGCCTCGAGCGGGTCGTCGGCGAACGCAACCACGTCGGCGTCGGTGCCGTCGCCGAGCACGACGGCCTGCTTCTCCATGGCCCGCCGCAGCGCCCCGAGGTCGTCGCGCAGCCGCGCGGCGCGCTCGAAGTCCAGCTCGTCCGAGGCCTGGTACATCTCCCGCTCGAGCTGCTTGACCATGGTGTCGGTCTTGCCGGCCATGAAGTCGCAGAAGGCCTCGACGATGGCGCGGTGCTCGTCCTCGCTCACCCGGTCCACGCACGGGGCCGAGCACTTGCCGATGTAGCCCAGCAGGCACGGCCGGCCGATCTGCCCCGCGCGCTTGAAGACGCCGGACGAGCACGTGCGGGCCGGGAACACCCGCAGCAGCAGGTCGAGCACCTCGCGGATGGCCCAGGCGTGGGCATACGGCCCGAAATAGCGCACGCCCTTGCGCTTGGCCCCGCGCATCACCTGCAGCCGCGGATACGCCTCGTCGAGCGTGACGGCGAGATAGGGATAGCTCTTGTCATCGCGATACCGGACGTTGAACCGCGGATCGTAGGCCTTGATCCAGTTGTACTCCAGCTGGAGCGCCTCGACCTCGGTGCCGACGGTCACCCAGTCGACCCGCGCCGCCGTGGTGACCATCTGCTGGGTGCGCGAGTGCAGCGTCCACAGGTCGGCGAAGTAGCTGCTGAGCCGTTGCCGGAGGCTCTTGGCCTTGCCCACGTAGATGACCCGGCCGGACGGGTCGTAGAAGCGGTAGACACCCGGGGTGTCCGGAATGGTCCCCGGTGCTGGTCGATACGTGGACGGGTCAGGCACGCTTCGAGACTATCCGGGGGGTACGACAGAAAATCGGGGGCCGGTCGCGCGGACCGGCCCCCGATCGGGTCACGCCGTGATGTAGATGTCGTCGCCCTCGAAGCGGAGCTTCTTCTCCTGCAGCGGGGCGGTCGCCGGCGGGTTGGTCGCGGATCCGTCCGCGGCCGAGAACGTGCTGCCGTGGCACTTGCAGTTGATGTTGTTGTTCGCCACGTCCGTGACCACGCACTGCTGGTGGGTGCAGATCGCCGTGAAGGCCTTGTACGTCCCGGACTCCGGCTGCGTGATGACCGTCCCGCCGTCGTCGGAGACGATCTTGCCCCCGCCCACCGGGATGTCGGCCTTCTTCGCGATCGGGCCACCGGGGCTGGCGCCCGAGCCGGAGCCGGCAGTGCTGTCCGATCCACCCTTGTCGTCTCCGCAGGCGGCCAGGACGGACACGGCCGTCACACCGGCCGCCCCGGCGAGTACCGCGCGGCGGGTCGTCTCACTCATCAAGCTCCTCCAATGGTCGTGTGCCCGCGGGCTGCGGCCAGAGATACACAGAGGATGGAGGATACGGTTCAATGCTCAACAAAAACTGTGAATCCAGCGCCCAAACCGCAATCGGGACATCACGCGGAGCGACGATCAGGCCCGGACGACGTACCCGCTCTTGACGCCCACCTTGACGGTCTTGAGCCCGCCCGGCGTGGGCCCGTCGACCTTGGAGCCGTCGGAGACCTTGAACTTCGAGTTGTGCCGCGGGCACATGATGATCGGGTTGCCGTCGAACGGCGGGTCGACGATCGCGCCCTGGTGCGGGCAGGCCGCGTCGTACGCCTTGAACGACCCCTTCGCCGGCTGCACCACCAGCACCGTGTCCTTGACGATCACGCCGCCGCCGACCGGCACCTCGCCCACGGCGACCAGCGCGTTGGCCGGCACCTGGACCCCGGCATCGCCGCCCGGGCTGCTGTCGTCGAACGGGTTCCCGCCGGTCGTGGCGGGCGCGGCGGGCGCGCTCGAACCGGCCGGGTTGCCGCCGGCGCCCGGCGCGGGCTCGTCCCCGCCGCCGCAGCCGGCCAGCACGGCGATGCCCATCGCGCCCGCACCCAGCAGCAGCGTGCGCCGGGCGGCGCAGAGGTTGAAGACGTCCTCGTCTGGCACGTGGTTCCTCCTGAGGTCAGCCTCGCCAGCGGCCACCGTAGCAGCGCCGCCTGGGTGCCTCCGCCCGCCCTCGAAACCCGCTGATCCGACATATCTCCCGGCGAGGTATAAATCCGATATGTCGCGGCGCGGAGCGCCCGACATATCGCAAAGGCCCCGGAGCGGCGAACACCGCCCCGGGGCCTTTCACAGCAAACACTCAGCGCTTGGCCGCAGCCTTCTTCGCCGCCGTCTTGCGCGGCGCCGCCTTCTTCGCAGCAGCGGCCGCCTTGACCGGCGCGGCCTTGGCCGGAGCAGCAGCCTTCGCCGGGGCCGCCGCCTTGGCCGTCTTCCGTGGCGCGGCGACCGGCTTGGTCCCGTTGGCCTGCGCCGCCCGGTCCCGAGCCGCTGAGTCGCCGCCGGCCTCGCCCGACAGCCCCAGCGTGTGCCGCAGGAACTGCCCCGTGTAGCTCTCCGGCAGCTCCGCGATCTCCTCCGGCGTCCCGGTGCCGACGACCGTCCCGCCCTTGTGGCCGCCCTCCGGCCCCATGTCGATGATCCAGTCCGCGGCCTTGATGACGTCGAGGTTGTGCTCGATGACGATCACCGTGTTGCCCTTGTCCACGAGGCCCTGCAGCACGAGCAGCAGCTTGCGGATGTCCTCGAAGTGCAGGCCGGTGGTGGGCTCGTCGAGCACGTACACCGTCCGCCCGGTCGAGCGCTTCTGCAGCTCCGAGGCCAGCTTCACCCGCTGGGCCTCGCCGCCGGAGAGGGTCGGCGCGGGCTGGCCGAGCCGCACGTAGCCGAGGCCGACGTCGACCAGGGTCTTCAGGTGGCGGTGGATCGCCGGGATGGCCTCGAAGAAGCCCTCGGCCTCGTCGATCGGCATGTCCAGCACCTCGGCGATGGTGCGGCCCTTGTAGTGCACCTCGAGGGTCTCGCGGTTGTACCGCGCGCCCTTGCACACCTCGCAGGGGACGTACACGTCGGGGAGGAAGTTCATCTCGATCTTGATCGTGCCGTCGCCCGCGCACGCCTCGCAGCGCCCGCCCTTGACGTTGAAGGAGAAGCGGCCCGGGCCGTAGCCGCGCACCTTCGCCTCCGTCGTCTCCGCGAAGAGCTTGCGGATGTTGTCGAAGACGCCGGTGTACGTCGCCGGGTTGGACCGCGGCGTGCGCCCGATCGGCGACTGGTCCACCCCGACGACCTTGTCGACGAGGTCGAGCCCGGAGATGCGGGTGTGCCGCCCCGGCACCAGCCGCGCGCCGTTGACCGTGTTGGCCAGCACCGCGTGCAGGATGTCGTTGACCAGCGTGGACTTGCCGGAGCCGGAGACGCCGGTGACCGCGGTGAGCTGGCCCAGCGGGAACGGCACCGTCAGGTTGTGCAGGTTGTGCTCGCGCGCGCCGACCACCACGAGCTCGCGGCCGGGCGTGCGGGGCCGGCGGATCTCCGGCGTCGGGATGCTGCGGCGGCCGGAGAGATACGCCCCCGTCACCGACTCCTCGGTCGACACCAGCCCCTCGTAGGGCCCGCTGTGCACGACCTTCCCGCCGTGCTCGCCGGCGCCGGGCCCGATGTCCACGATCCAGTCGGCGGTGCGGATGGTGTCCTCGTCGTGCTCGACCACGATGAGCGTGTTGCCGAGCTTCTTGAGCCGCACCAGGGTCTCGATGAGCCGGTGGTTGTCCCGCTGGTGCAGGCCGATGCTGGGCTCGTCGAGCACGTAGAGCACACCCACCAGGCCGGAACCGATCTGGGTGGCGAGCCGGATGCGCTGGGCCTCGCCGCCGGACAGCGTGCCGGCGCCCCGGTCGAGCGAGAGGTAGTCCAGGCCGACGTCGACCAGGAAGCGCAGCCGGGCGTTGATCTCCTTGAGCACCCGCTCGGCGATCATCTTCTGCCGGTCGGTGAGCTCCATCGCGCCGAGCAGCTCCGCGCACTCGCCGACGGACAGGTTGCACACGTCGGCGATGCTGCGCCCGGCGATCGTCACCGCGAGGATCTCGGGCTTGAGCCGGGTGCCGCCGCAGGTGCCGCAGGGGACATCGCGCATGTACCCCTCGTATTTGTCCCGCGACCAGTCGCTCTCGGTGTCGGCGTGGCGCCGCTCGATCCACTGCACCACGCCCTCGAAGCCGGTGTAGTAGGAGCGCTCGCGGCCGTACTTGTTGCGATACCGCACGTGGACCTGGTCCTCGGAGCCGTGCAGGATCGCCTTCTGGCCCCGCGACGACAGCGCCCGCCACGGGGTGTCGAGCGTGAAGCCCTCCTCGTCGCCGAGCGCCTCGAGCAGCCGCAGGAAGTAGTCGAGCGTGTGCCCGGTGGCCCAGGGCGCGATGGCGCCCTCGCGCAGCGTGCGCTCCGGGTCCGGGATGATCAGCTCCGGGTCGACCTCTTTCTTGGTGCCGATGCCGGTGCAGTCGGGGCAGGCCCCGTAGGGCGCGTTGAACGAGAACGACCGGGGCTCGAGGTCCTCGATCGACAGCGGATGCTCGTTGGGGCACGCGAGATGCTCGGAGAACAGCCGCTCGCGGTGCTCGTCGTCCTCGGGCACGTCGACGAACTCGAGGATGACGATGCCGGCGGCGAGCTTGAGCGCGGTCTCCACCGAGTCGGTGAGCCGCTGCTTGGCCGTCTTCTTCACCGCGAGCCGGTCGACGACCACCTCGATGGTGTGCTTCTCCTGCTTCTTGAGCTTCGGCGGCTCGGTCAGCGGGTGCACGACGCCGTCGATGCGCGCCCGGGCGTAGCCCTTGGACTGCAGCTCGGCGAAGAGGTCGACGTATTCGCCCTTGCGCCCCCGCACCACCGGCGCGAGCACCTGGAACCGGGTGCCCTCCTCCATGGCCAGGACGCGGTCGACGATCTGCTGCGGCGTCTGCTTGGTGATCAGCTCGCCGCAGACGGGGCAGTGCGGCTCGCCGACGCGCGCGTAGAGCAGCCGCAGGTAGTCGTAGACCTCGGTGATGGTGCCGACCGTCGAGCGCGGGTTGCGCGAGGTCGACTTCTGGTCGATGGAGACCGCCGGGGACAGGCCCTCGATGAAGTCCACGTCGGGCTTGTCCATCTGGCCGAGGAACTGCCGCGCATAGGACGACAGCGACTCCACGTAACGCCGCTGACCCTCGGCGAAGATCGTGTCGAACGCCAGGCTCGACTTGCCGGAGCCGGAGAGCCCGGTGAACACGATCATCGCGTCGCGCGGCAGGTCAAGACTGACGTCGCGGAGGTTGTGCTCCCGTGCGCCACGGATGATCAAGCGGTCGGACATGCTTCCCCTTGGCAGTATTCGTCCGGTTGGAACACCGTCCCGGTGCCAGCCGACAACTCTAGCCAGGGGGTATGACATTTTTCGGCCGCCGCCCGCGCGAGGGGACCTCGAACGGGGGAAGCGGCCCAGCTAGCCCCGGGCCGGACGGCGGCGCTCGCGGCTTTCGCGACGCACCCGGCGTACCGCTGCCAGCTTCTGCTCTTTTTGCAGTTTCTGCCAGCTCGCGTATCGGCGCGGGCTCAGCTCGCCGTCCTCGACGGCCGCCCGCACGGCGCATCCGGGCTCGTCAGCGTGGCGGCAGTCCTGGAACCGGCAGTCCTGGGCGAGCAGCGTCACATCCGTGAACGCCCGGTCGAGGCCGGCCACCGTGTCGAACATGCCGACCAGCCGGACACCGGGCGTGTCCAGCACCGCGCCGCCCTCCGGCATCGGGATCAACGCCCGATATGTGGTCGTGTGCCGCCCGCGTCCGTCTGTGCGCAGGGCGCGCGTCTGCATCACCGGCGCCCCGGCGAGCGCGTTGACCAGGCTCGACTTGCCCGCGCCGGACTGCCCGAGCAGCCCGAGCGTGCGGCCGTGCGCGACGAGCGGGCGCAGCGCGGCGAGGCCGAGCCCGGTCCGCGCGCTGACCGCGTGCACCGCGACGCCCGAGGCCCGGCCCGGCATCTGCGCGGCGATCGCCTCGGGATCGGCGGCCAGATCGGATTTCGTCAGTACCAGATGCGGCTGTGCCCCTGACTCCCACGCGAGCGCCAGCAGGCGTTCGATGCGCCCGAGGTCGGGCGACGGGTCGACGGGCTCGACGACGGCGACGGCGTCCACGTTGGCCGCGAGCACCTGCCCGAACGACTCCTCGCCGGCCGTCGCGCGGACGATGGCGGTGCGTCTGGGCAGTATCGCCTCCGCCGTCAGCCGCCCGTCCGGCCAGTCGCGCACGACCAGCCAGTCCCCCGCACACGGCAGCGCGCCGGGGTCGCGCACGGCCCGGGCGAGCAGTCCACCGGCCGCGCTGGCGCGCACGGGTCCGCCCGCCGTGAGCGCGGTGCAGACACCACGGTCCACGCGGCTCACCCGCGCGGGCCGCTGCCCGGGCACGGCGAAGGGCCCGAAGGCCTCGGCGAAGCCGTCGTCCCAGCCGAGGGCCGACAGATCGATACTCACGGTAGTCCTTCCAATCCGAACGGACGTTCGGAAACCCACGGTAGGTAGCGCGTCCGCAACGCGAAACCGAATATCGGGGCTATGGTCGGGGACGTGCTCCCCTCGCATGTCTTGGCCGGTGCCGTCGGACTCCGCCTCGAGCGGGCCGATGTGCAGTGGCACGTCTCCCCAGGGCAGGACGACTCGCTGATGCGGTTCTGGCTCACCTTCGGCGGCGCGTGCTACGGCTTCCACGTCGGCGCCGAGGACGAGATCCTGGACGTGATCGTCGAGGAGCGCGGGACCGACGCCGACATGGGCATCTACGGCCGCCTGGAGGTGCGCTCGGCGGCGGGCGCGGACCCCGCGGGGTTCGCGGTCGGGCAGCGGCTGGTCGTGGTGCATGATCTTTTCGCGGGGTACCTCGGCAAGCCCATCGGCGCCCGCCTGTCCTTCGAGTCCGTGGACCTCAGCGTCGCCGACTGGGAGGACGAGCTGCACTGGGCCGTCGGCGACCTGCCGCCCGCGGTCGGGGTGCGGCAGCGATAGTGTGGAGCGCGTGACCGCCGATCCGCTGGTCCTCACCCCCGAGCTCGAGCGCGCCACCGAGCGCCTCCTCACCACCGTCGAGTCCCTGTCGCTGAACGAACCCTCCCTGTGCGCCGGCTGGACGAGGGGCCACGTGGTCACCCACCTCGCCCGCAACGCCGACGCCTACGTCAACCTCCTGACGTGGGCCCGCACCGGGACGCGCACCCCGGCGTACTCGAGCCGCGAGGCCCGCGAGGCCGACATCGAGGCGGGCGCCCCCCGCCCGCCGTCGGTCCAGCTGGCCGACCTGGCCGCGTCCGCCACCCGCCTGTCGACGGCGATCGACGCGATGCCGGCCGAGGCCTGGTCCACGGTCGTGACCATGCCCTCCGGCACCGAGATCCCCGCCGCCCGCCTGGTCTGGTCCCGCCTCTGCGAGGTTGAGCTGCACCACGTCGACCTGGACGCCGGCTACGGCCCGGCCGACTGGCCCGAGGCCTTCCCCCGGCGCCTCCTGCACGACCCGGCCACCCCGCGCGCGGCCACCCTGGAAGCCCCCGACGGCACCGTCCTGCTCGCCGTCCCCGGCGCCGCGACCGTGCGCGGCCCGGTCCACGCGCTCGCCGCCTGGCTCACCGGCCGCGGCGACGGCGCCGAACTGACCGGAGCACTGCCCGACCTGGAGGCCTGGAAATGAGCACCGGACTCGAGATCTCGTCCATCTCCGTGGGGCCGATGGACAACAACGCATACCTCCTGCGCTGCCGGGCCGACGGCGACGCGGTGCTGATCGACGCCGCCAACGACGCCGAACGCCTGCTGCGGTTCATCGAACCGGGCGGCATCCGCGCGGTGGTCACCACGCACCGCCACCAGGACCACTGGTTCGCGCTGCAGGACGTGCTCGACGCGACCGGCGCCCAGTCCCTGGCCCACCCCGCGGACGCCCCCGAGATCCCGGTCGTGACCGGCCACCTGAACGAGGGCGACACCCTCCACGTCGGCGACTGCGCCCTCTCCGTCATCCACCTCGTGGGGCACACGCCGGGGTCGATCGCCCTGTACTACGCGGGCGAGGGCGGCCACCTCTTCACCGGCGACAGCCTCTTCCCGGGCGGCGTGGGCAACACGCACGGCAACAAGGCCGACTTCGACTCCCTCATCCACGACGTGACCACGAAGCTCTTCGACCGCCTCGACGACGGCGTGACCTTCTATCCCGGCCACGGCAAGAAGTCCACGATCGGCGCCGAGCGCCCCTCCCTGGAGGAATGGCGCGCCCGCGGCTGGTAGCCGGCCGTCTCCAGTCATCTCCACAGCGCGTCGAGGGGCACGACCAGCGCACCCTCTTCATGCGTGAATGCATGATCCCCCGTGTACAGCACGACGGCAGCGGCAAGCCGGGCACCGAGCCTGCTGCGGAGTGCCCGAATCCCGCGCAGGTCCTCGCCGTGGACACGAGTTCCGGCCTTGATCTCGAAAGCGATGACGTCGCCGTCGTCGCTCTCGACGACAAGGTCGACCTCGTCGCCAGCCGCAGTCCGGAAATGACCTGCGACGACCGGCGCGTCCCACCAACTGAGCTGCTTCAGAACCTCGCCCACGGCGAACGTCTCGATCAAGTGGCCATAGTCGGTCAGGACGGCCGGATCCGACCGCGAGATCTTCTCCGGACTCAGTCCGAGCAGCCAGGCCATCACCCCGGCGTCAACCACATGCACCTTGGGCTGGCGCGCCACCCGGGAACCCAGAGTCGTCCCCCAGGCGGGCAGACGCTGGATCAGAAACACCGCTTCGAGGAGCCGCACGTAGTTCTCGGCGCTACTCTTCTCCATTCCGAGCGCCTGCGCGGTCGCCGCGATATTCAGTACCTGTCCCGAACGCGCGGCGAGCTGATTCAGCAGGCGAGGCAGCATCCCGCGCTGCCGGACGCGACTGAGCTCGATAACGTCACGCTCGATCACGAGATCGAGATAGTTGCTGTACCACCGCGAGCGCGATCTCCCAGGCGGACGCCGCAACGCGACAGGCATGCCGCCGGACGTCACGCGCCGGGCGTACTCCTCTCGGCTCGTCGTCGAGCGGTCTGCCAAGACCTCGGACGCGCGGCCGGCGAGTAACTGATGGACGAATGGCTCCGCGCCATTGCCATCGATCTCCATCTGAGCAAGCGGCAGAACATCGATGATGTCGACGCGCCCCGTCAACGACTGACCAGCCTGCGGCAGGGTCGAATAGCGCGTCGATCCGGCGAGCACGAAACGGCCTGGACTCAGATCACGGTTGAGCTCGGCCTTGATCGCATCGAGGAGCTCCGGGACGTGCTGAAACTCGTCGATGAAGACCGGGCCAGATCCTTCCACGAATCGACCCGGGTCGCTTCGGACCGCGGCCCGAGTGGCCGGATCGTCGCAGTCGATCACGGTTTTGTTGAGCCGCCGCGCGGTCCCATTGAGCAGCGTGCTCTTACCGACCGTTCGCGGCCCGTTCAGCACGACCGTCGGCTCCTCGCCCAACCTGTCGACGAGTACGGCCGCCAAGCGTCTCTCAGCCAGGCCCGAAAGCGCACCATCCACGTCGCGACCATGCCATAAATCCGCATCTCAGCCAAGTTTCTTCCGCACCTGCACGGTCAAACTTCCGCGTTCACACGCCGCCGACTCTCGCCCCTCAACTCCGTTTGACTCCTTGTTCTACGTTTTACTACTCTCTCTCCTGCAAGCAGACACCTCGGGGGAGGCAGCATGACGACGATCACCGACGTGCCCACCGATGCCTACAACAAGGTGCATCTCCTCGCGATCGCCTGGGGTGTCACCGACGGCGTAGCCGTCGCCCGTCTCGTGGAGCACTTCGCCAAGACACCCGGCTCCGCTAAAGCCGATGCCGAACTGCAGGTCGACGAGGTGGCGATCTACGCGATCTACGAAGGCACCAAGGTCGAAGCGGTCTACAACCGCAAGACGAAGTCCGTGGCGATCATCAGCGGCAAGCTCAAGAACAAGACGTACTCAACCCCGAGCGGCGCAGCAGTTGCGGTGGTCGCGGCCCACAACCCGACGGTAAACCCGAACCGCAATGGATGGTCGTTCTGGGTACTTGCCGACAACGGCGAGATCCTGCAGACCATCCGGTGATCGCGCAGCGAAGTGGTCGTGCGTGTTGCCCCCCAAACGCCTCCGCGATTCCCGGGCGGCGTGGGTAACACGCACGACAACAAGGCCGACTTCGACGAGCTGCACCGAGCGCCCGCCCTTGAAGGAGCAGCGGGGCCGAGGCTGGTAGGTCGCCGGCCTTCCGGCCCCTGACGAGGCACACGTCAACCCGCCGACGCCGACGCCGGCGCGGTTCACGTTGCCGACGCCGCCTCGGCTCGGTTGCTGAGCACGACCGCAACGCTCGACAGACGATTGCCGAGGTCCGCAGCCCGGCAAAGGTCTGCCCCGCAGCTCCCGTAACGCATCGCCTGAGGTCGGCGTCGCCGACTCCCCGAGTCGCCCCGTGCCGACTGATTGCCGCCCATTGCGACTCGTCGTTCGAGAGCCCCCGCACTCGGCGTGCGCCCGCACCGCGACGTTCGCTGCCTCGCACGCGAGTCTCACAGCCCTGTCCGACGTGCCTCGACAAATCGGACTGAACGGCTATTGCGCGAGTACGGCGTTCCTTAGCGCGCAATCTGCGTATATCGCACCACCCGAGGGGTGGTGTTTCCGCCGATCCGTGCCCGGGAAGGCCACGTCGCGAGCGCCCCGTTCCGCCGCGTACACGGTGACGGCCGCGCACTTCGGGCAGCCGTGGAATCCATTCGAGTCCGGCCGTCCGAATCAGGCGATCCATTTACAGGAAGGCACGTACAGTCGTGAGGTTCGCAGTCAAGGCGGGCGTCTGCGTGGCAGTGGCCGCAATGGCCGTCGGAGCGTTCGCTCCGGGCGCCAACGCCCATTCGACGGACGATTGGTTCTCCGGCCTGGCGTTCATCAACAGGTTCAAGAAGACCGAGGTCATCGCATCGACCGTGCCGTCAAACGGTGACGTCAACCCGTACGGCGTGGCGGTGGTACCCGTCAACAAGGACAAGTTGCGCACGGGCGAGGTACTGGTCAGCAACTTCAACAACTCCGACAACAAGCAGGGCCTCGGGACGACGATCGTGCAGATCAGCCGCGAGGGCCGCGTCAGTCTCTTCGCACAGATCGACGCCAGCACGTTGCCCGGCGACTGCCCGGGCGGGGTCGGACTGACCACGGCGCTCGTCGTGCTCCGCACCGGCTGGGTCATCGTGGGCAGCCTGCCCACCACGGACGGCAGCTCGGCGACCGCTCAGGCCGGCTGCCTGATCGTGCTCGACAGCAAGGGCACGGTCCGCGAGACGTTCGCCGGACGCGGTATCAACGGCCCGTGGGACATGACCGCACGCGACAACGGCGCGTCGGTCGACCTCTTCGTCACCAACGTCCTCAACGGGATCGTCGGCGGCCAGCCACCCACCACGAACCAGGGAACCGTGCTGCGCCTGTCGCTGAAGGTCGAACGGAACAATCCCCCGGAGCTGCGCGACGTCACCACCATCGGCTCCGGATTCACGGAGCAGACCGACCCGGACGCGCTGATCATCGGTCCGACCGGGGTCGGCCTCGGCTGGGACGGCACCCTGTACGTCGCCGACACCGTCAACAGCCGCATCGCGGCCATCCCGAACGCGGTCCTGCGCAAGAACAGCGCGGGCACCGGCAAGACCGTCACGGAGGGCAACCACCTGTCGGGTCCGCTCGGGCTGGCGATCGCCCCGAACGGCAACATCCTCACGGTGAACGGCGGCGACGGGAACATCGTCGAGACCAGCCCGCTGCTCAGGCGGCAGGTTGCGTTCCGCACCCTCGACGATCTCGGCGCCGGCGCCCTGTTCGGTCTCGCCGTCGCACCGCTCGGCCTCGGCGTCTACTTCGTCGACGACACCAACAACCAGCTTCAACTGCTGCACTGATCCAGCGAACCGCGCGCCCCGCACCGGCGAGGCGCGCGGTTTCGCCTTGAGCCAACATGAGTCACGGTGCGTGATACATGGCTCGACTATTCGTGAACGCGGTGGCTAGTCTTCCGCACCGTGCCATCCCACTTGCACGAGATCCTGATCGAGATGTTCCGCGACCGGCCCGCGCTGGCGGCCGAGATTCTCGGCGGCCCGCTCCACGTCGCCCTGCCGGAGTTCCACGAGGCCCGGCTGTCCTCCGCCGATCTCACCGACGTCGCCCCGACCGAGTACCGAGCCGATGCGGTCGTCACCCTGCACGGCAGCGCATCGCCGGTGATGGCGGTCGTGATCGAGGTGCAACTGCGCCTGGACCCGCGCAAACGACGCAGCTGGCCCGCGTACGTGGGCACGCTCCACGCCCGGCTGGGCTGCCCGGTCGCGCTCCTGGTGATGTGCCCCGACCAAGCGGTCGCGGACTGGTGCGCCACCCCGGTCGCGATCGGCCCGCCGGGCTCGGTACTGACCCCGGTAGCCCTCGGCCCCCGTCAGGTGCCCGTCGTCACCGACCCCGGGGCGGCCCGTCGCATGCCCGAGCTGGCGGTCCTGTCGGCCCTCGCCCATGGGGCCGGACCAGAGCCCACCGCGGTGTTCAAAGCCCTGTGCACCGCCCTCGACGTCGTCGGTCAGGAACACGCCCACATGTACACTGACCTTGTCCTCTCCAGGCTGCCAGCGGCGGCCCGGGAGTGTCTGGAGGAGCTTATGACCACCGCCGGCTATCGATTCCAGAGCGACTTCGCCCGCCGCAACTTCGCCGCGGGCAAAGCCGAGGGCAAAGCCGAGGGCAAAGCCGAGGGCGTGGCCGAGGGCAAAGCCGAAGGCGAAGCCCGCGCCGTGCTGGCCGTGCTCGATGCCCGCGGCGTGCAGGTTCCGGAGAACGTCCGCGCCGACATCACCAGCTGCACGAACCTCGACCAGCTCGGGACGTGGATTCACCTCGCCGCGACCGCCGACAAGATCGAGGACCTGGGCATCAACGCCGCCGAATGATCGCGAGGGCCCGCGCCGCTTCCGGGCGGCGTGGGCATCTTCCGTGCCGTGCAGCGGCGGACCGGGAGTGCCTGGAGGAACTCATGACCACCGCCGGCTATCGATTCCAGAGCGATTTCGCCCGCCGCAACTTCGCCGCGGGCAAAGCCGAGGGCATGGCCGAGGGCATGGCCGAGGGCATGGCCGAGGGCGAAGCCCGCGCTGTGCTGGCCGTGCTCGATGCCCGCGGTGTGGAGATCCCCGACGAGACCCGCACCGACATCGCCGCGTGCACCGATCTCGACCAGCTCGGTGTCTGGATCCGCCGGGCCGCCACCGCGGACAGGATTCAAGACCTGGACGACCCCGCTCGCGGGTAGGCGACGGCTGGTAGCTTGTGCGCCCATGACCGCGACCGCGAAGCCCGTGTATCTGCTGGACTTCATGCCCGACGACTGGCGCGAGGCGGTCGCGCCGCACGTCGACGCCGGTGTCGTCGCCGCGCTGTCGTCGTTCGTCGTCGAGGAGTACCGCTCCGCCGTGGTCTACCCGCGCAAGCAGGACATCTTCGCCGCGTACCGGCTGTGCTCGCTCGCCGACACCCGGGTCCTCATTCTCGGCCAGGACCCGTACATCCGGCCGGGGCAGGCCCACGGGCTCAGCTTCAGCGTTCCGCCCGGCGTCCCGGTCCCGCCGTCGCTGCGCAACGTGTACCAGGAGATGCGCGACGACCTCGCGGTGGAGCCGCCGCCGTCCGGCGATCTGACCGCGTGGTGCCGGCAGGGCGTGATGCTGCTCAACGCGGTGCTGACCGTCCGCGCCGGCACCTCCAACTCGCACAAGGGGCGCGGCTGGGAGAGCATCACCGACGCGACGATCCGGGCCCTGAACGAGAAGGCGGACCGGGTCGTGTTCGTGCTGTGGGGCGCGGCCGCGAAGGCGAAGGCGTCGCTGGTGACGAACGCCCGGCACGTCGTGCTGCGAGCCGGGCACCCCAGCCCGATGAACCCGGCCGGCTTCCTCGGCAGCCGCCCGTTCAGCCGGATCAACGCGGCGCTCGCGGCGGCCGGGACGACGCCGGTGCGCTGGTCCCCCGCGATGCCACGGCAGTGAGCGACCGCCGGGACGACGCAGCCACGGCAGTGAGCGACCGCCGGGAAGATTGACCCGCCCGGATGCGTTGCACCGCGTGTCCATCATGAGCTCGGCTTGCGGGGCGGCCATGGTCATCACGCTCGTCATCGACACGTTCGGCGTCGCGAACAACGGCACCACGATCTCGGCCATGCGCTTCGCCGAGACGCTCGTGGCCCGGGGGCACACCGTGCGCGTGGTCGCGTGCGGCGAGGCGGCGGCCGGGTCGCCGGTGCAGCTGTACCGGGTGCCGGAGCTCGTGGTGCCGATCGCGAGCCGGTTCGCGCACCGCCAGCACACGCTCTTCGCCAAGCCCGTCCGCGCGACGCTCGTCGCCGCGATCGCCGGGGCCGACGTCGTGCACATCTACCAGCCGTGGCCGCTCGGGCGGGCGGCCGAGCGCGTCGCCCGGCGGCTCGGGGTGCCGGCGATCGCGGCGTTCCACATCCAGCCCGAGAACATCACGTACAACATCGGGCTGGGCCGGTTCCCGCCCGCCGCCCATATCGTGTACCTCCTGCTGCGCCTGCTGTTCTATCGGCGCTTCACGGACATCCACTGCCCGTCGACGTTCATCGCGGCGCAGTTGCGCCAGCACGGGTACCGGGCCCGCTTGCACGTCATCTCCAACGGCGTCGGCGGTGCATTCCGGCCCGGTCCGGCCCGCGAGCGCGCGCCCGGCGAGCCGTTCCGCATTCTCATGGTCGGGCGCCTCTCCCCCGAGAAGCGCCAGGACGTGCTCATCCGGGCCGTCCGCCGATCGCGCCACGCCGGGTGCGTCGAGGTCACCTTCGCCGGGCACGGGCCCCGCGAGGCGCGGCTGCGGCGGATGGCGGCGCGGCTCCCGGTCCCGGCGCGGTTCGGCTACTACGGCCAGGCGGAGCTCGTCGACCTCATGCAACATGCGCAGTTGTACGTGCACGCCTCCGACGTCGAGATCGAGGGCCTGTCCTGCATGGAGGCGTTCTCGTGCGGGCTCGTCCCGGTGATCTCGGACAGCCGGCGCAGCGCCACCGGGCAGTTCGCGCTGGAGCCGGCCAACCTGTTCCGGGCCGGCGACCCGGCCTCGCTGGCCGAGCGGATCGACGCCTGGATCGAGGACCCCGAAGCCCTCGCGGCCGCGTCGCGCACGTATGCGCGCTACGCCGAGCTGTACACGGTCGAGCGCAGCGTCAAGGCGATCGAGCGCGTCTACGACCGGGCGGGCCGCGCGTGGGAGGCGCCCTCGGGGTACAGCGGCCGGGTCTTCCGCCTGGTGTCGAACGCCTTCTACTACGCGGTCGCCATCCCGCTGCTGTTCCTGTGGACCCGCGTCATCCTGGGCGTGCGCACGGAGGGCGAGAAGCGGCTCCCCCGCACCGGCGGCGCGCTGACCATCTGCAACCACGTGCACCTGCTGGACAGCGTGCTCGTCGGCCTGGCGGTCTTCCCGCGCCGCCCCGTCTTCACCGCCGCCCCGATCAACCTGGAGAACCGCTGGTACGGCGGGCTCGTGCGGCTCCTGGGCGGGATCGCGGTGCCGCGCACCCCGGCGGGCCTGCCGGCGTTCTTCTCCGAGCTGCAGTTGTTCCTGGCGCAGGGACGGATCGTGCACTTCTTCCCGGAGGGTGAGCTGCGGCCGTACGACACCGGTCTTCGCGATTTCAAACAGGGCGCCTTCCACCTGGCGGCGCAGGCCCGCGTGCCGGTCGTGCCGCTGTCGATCCGCTTCCGGCCGCCGGCGGGCCCGGCCCGGCTGCTGCGCCGCAAGCCCACGATGGTGATCGTGATCGGCGAGCCCATCGTGCCGACGCTGACCGACCCGCGCGCCGACCGCCGCGTCCGCATGGAGCAGGCGCGCCGGACCATGCACGATCAGATCACCCGCGCGGCCTGACCCCCGAGCCCGTCCGGGACGGGCCAGCCCAGCCGCTCGAGGAGCACCGCGAGCTTGCGATCGAGCTCGACCCCGACCGCCGCGATCTCCGGTATCCCGAACGACGCGAACTGCCGGCTGGGCTGCTCGATCGCGAACCGCACCGCCTCCCCCTCCGCCTGCGAGATGACCGTCCGCAGCGGCGCGTGGAGCATCGCGGCCGGGTCGTGCCGATACATGCGCTCGGCGAGCAGGTGATTGCCCATGAGGTACACGCGGCAGCGCGCCGGGTCCCCCGCGATCTCCATGAGCCGGTCGGCCGCGAACCGCCAGTAGATCAGAAACCCGTTCACGGCGACCCGGTCCGTGAGCGCCCTGACCTGCTCCCAGTCGGTGAGCCCCTCGATCTCGCCGGCCGGATATCCCGGAACGGCCGCCTCGTACCGCGCGACGGCCTCGTCAAACGATGCGCCGACCTCGATCACGAGCCGGCGAGCCTCCCACGTCACCGCCGTGCGCTACCCCGGCTCGGCGAGCGAAACCCCGAAGCGCTCGTGGAAGACGGCATACGCCGGCGCGCCGGGCACCCATGCGTCGTCGGGGTCGCGGGCGAGGTACCGCCGGATCGCCCCCTCGAAGTCGGCGCGCGCGGCGTCCCAGGACTCGCGGCCCTCCCCGACGATCCAGAGGCACAGGTCCTCGGTGTCGTCCTCGGAGTACTGCACGCCGTCGACCACGGGCCCGTCCCAGTAGTCGGCGAGCTCCTCGGCCGCCTCCTCGAACGCGCGCTGGTACGCCACGATCTCGTCCCGCGACGCCGACCACAGCCACGCGACGAGACTCGCCTGGCTGCGTTCGTGCGACTCGAGCACGTCCCAGAACCGGTCGGACACTTCCACGCGGCCTTCATACCACCCGGAACGACCCGGCCGGACGACCGAGGCGCCGTGCGCCGGCCTCGCAGTACCGTGTCGCAGTCGCACGACGCGGCGAGCGTCGGAGGTTCCGAGTCGATGGGATGCCCGGAGCTGCTCGGGGCCGTGTGAACGCGACGGCGCCGGGCACCCCCTCCGCGAGGAAGGCGATGCCCGGCGCCGGTGCGTGTCAGTCGGTGCCGAACTCCATGGCCGCGTTGTCCAGGGCCTCGGCCTCCTCGGCGGCCGGGCCGCCCGAGGCGATCGCGGCCGCGCCGCCGGCCGGCATGGCGCCCAGCAGGTCCGCGGACGGGGTCTGGTTGGCGCCGATGAGCATCGGGTGCGGGCTGCCGATCACGTTCAGCGTGACGTACTGCTCCAGCTTCGCCCGCGAGTCGGCGATGTCGAGGTTGCGCATGGTCAGCTGGCCGATGCGGTCCACCGGGCCGAACGCCGCGTCCTCGGTGCGCTCCATCGACAGCTTGTCCGGGTGGTACGACAGCGCGGGGCCCGTCGTCTCCAGGATCGAGTAGTCCTCGCCCCGGCGCAGGCGCAGCGTCACCTCGCCGGTCACGGCCGAGCCGACCCAGCGCTGCAGGGCCTCGCGCAGCATGAGCGCCTGGGGGTCGAGCCAGCGGCCCTCGTACAGCAGGCGCCCGAGCTTGCGGCCCTCGTTGTGGTACGCGGCGACGGTGTCCTCGTTGTGGATGGCGTTGATCAGCCGCTCGTACGCGGCGTGCAGCAGGGCCATGCCCGGCGCCTCGTAGATGCCGCGGCTCTTGGCCTCGATGATGCGGTTCTCGATCTGGTCGGACATGCCGAGGCCGTGCCGGCCGCCGATCGCGTTCGCCTCCAGCACCAGGTCGACGGTGCTGGCGAACTCCTTGCCGTTGATGGTGACCGGGCGCCCCTGGGCGAAGCCGATGGTCACGTCCTCGGACGGGATCTCGATGGACGGGTCCCAGAAGCGCACGCCCATGATGGGGTCGACGATCTCGATGCCCGCGTTGAGGTGCTCCAGCGACTTGGCCTCGTGGGTGGCGCCCCAGATGTTGGCGTCGGTCGAGTAGGCCTTCTCGGTGCTGTCGCGGTACGGCAGGTCGTGGGCCAGCAGCCACTCCGACATCTCCTTGCGCCCGCCGAGCTCACCGACGAAGTCGGCGTCGAGCCACGGCTTGTAGATGCGCAGGGCCGGGTTGGCCAGCAGGCCGTACCGATAGAAGCGCTCGATGTCGTTGCCCTTGAAGGTCGAACCGTCGCCCCAGATCTGCACGTTGTCCTCGAGCATCGCGCGCACGAGCAGCGTGCCGGCCACGGCCCGGCCCAGCGGGGTCGTGTTGAAGTAGGCCCGGCCACCGGAGCGGATGTGGAACGCGCCGCACGCGAGCGCGGCGAGGCCCTCCTCGACGAGGCTGGCCCGGCAGTCGACGAGGCGGGCGACCTCCGCGCCGTACGCGGTGGCGCGGCCGGGCACCGAGGCGATGTCGGGCTCGTCGTACTGGCCGAGGTCGGCCGTGTACGTGCACGGGATGGCGCCCTTGTCGCGCATCCACGCGACGGCTACCGAGGTGTCGAGACCACCGGAGAAGGCGATGCCGACACGCTCACCGGCAGGCAGGGAGTTGAGGACCTTGGACACGACTCAAGCATATACGACTGAGTGCATAACCATGCAACCCCTTCCGCACATTCGGACACTTCTCGTCACCTTGACGAGAAGATGGCCGCGAATCCATCGCAGCCTGCCGGCCACCGAGCCCGCCGCGCGCAGCCGGCTCGTCACACTGCTGTCGAGCATCCCGGCAGCGCTCGGGCGGGCCGGGAACACCTAGGACCGGCGTTGGCGGGTCCCGGTGCGCTCAGCACACCGGCCGACCGCAGATTCAACACTTCTCAACAAGTTCTACCAAAGACGATCGCGAATACGCATACTAAGACACCGATGCTTCGCCGGGTCCGCCGCCAATCGGACCCTTCCCCCGAAAGAAAGAGGTCCAACCGTGGTCAGTCGATCACGACCGGGCCGGCGGCGGAGGATGGTCCTCTCCGCTGCCGCGAGCCTGGCCCTCACCGCCGCCGCCATCGTCGGGCTGACCGGCACGGCCCAGGCCGCCGGCACCCTGCCCTGCGACATCTACGCGGCCAACGGCACGGCGTGCGTGGCCGCCCACAGCACGACCCGCGCGCTGTTCTCGGCGTACAACGGGCCGCTCTACCAGGTGCAGCGCGCCTCCGACGGCGGCCTGCACAACATCGGCCTGCTCGCCGCGGGCGGATACGCCAACGCCGGCGACCAGGACGCCTACTGCAACGGCACCACGTGCCGCATCACGCGCATCTACGACCAGACCGCCAACCACAGCGACCTGACGATCGCCCCCGACGGCGGGGCCGGCTCCGGCGACCGCGGCGCGGACGCGAGCGAGATCGCGGTGACCGCGGGCGGCCACAAGGTGTACGGCGTGTGGGTCTCCCCCGGCGTCGGCTACCGGTTCAACGGCCGGGCGCCCGGCGTGGCGGTCAACGGCCAGGCCGAGGGCGTCTACATGGTCGCCAGCGGCACGCACGTCGGCTCGGACTGCTGCTTCGACTACGGCAACGCCGAGTCGACGCCGTACGACACCGGCAACGGCCACATGGACGCGATCAGCATCGCGACGACGTGCTTCTTCCCGCCGTGCCAGGGCTCCGGCCCGTGGATCGAGGCGGACATGGAGAACGGCATGTTCCAGGGCGGCAACGGCTCGAACCCGAACCCGGGCAACAACTCGGCCTACGTCACCGCCGTGCTGAAGAACAACGGCCAGACCACCTACGCGCTCAAGGGCGGCAACTCGCAGTCCGGCGGGCTCACCACCTGGTGGAACGGCGCGCTGCCGACCGACAAGCAGGGCTACCGGCCCATGCACCAGGAGGGCGGCATCATCCTGGGCATCGGCGGCGACAACAGCAACCGCAACCGGGGCACCTGGTTCGAGGGCGCGATGGTGGCCGGCTACCCGACCGACGCCGCCGAGAACGCGATCCAGGCCAACGTGGTCAGCGTCGGCTACAGCGGCCAGACCAACGTCCCGAACGGCCCGCAGGGCACCGTCACCGGACCCGGCGGCAAGTGCGTGGACGTGGCCGCGGACGACACCGGTTCCAACGGCACCGGCGTGCAGCTGTGGGACTGCCAGACCTACGCCGAGGACCAGCACTGGACGCACTTCGCGGACAACTCGCTGCGCACCCTGAACCGCTGCCTGGACATCAACGGCAACGGTACGGCCAACGGCACCCAGGTCGAGCTGTGGGACTGCAACGGCGTCGGCGGCCAGAAGTGGATCCAGCAGGCCGACGGCTCGCTGAAGAACCCGCAGTCGGGCCGCTGCCTCGACTCCCCCAACGGCGCGACCGGCAACGGCACCCGCCTGCAGATCTGGGACTGCAACGGCGCCGCGGCGCAGAAGTTCGCCGTGAACGGCGGCGGCACCGACGTCGGCCCCGGCGGCAAGTGCGTCGACGTGGCCGCGGACGACTCGGGCACGAACGGCACCGCCGTGCAGTTGTGGGACTGCCAGTCCTACGCCGTGGACCAGCACTGGTTCCACCAGTCCAACGGCTCGCTGCGCACCCTGGGCCGCTGCCTGGACATCGTGGGCAACGGTACGGCCAACGGCGCCCAGGTCGAGCTGTGGGACTGCAACGGCGTCGGCGGCCAGACCTTCCAGCAGCAGGCCGACGGCTCGCTGAAGAACCCGCAGTCGGGCCGCTGCCTCGACTCCCCCAACGGCGCGACGGCCAACGGCACGCGCCTGCAGATCTGGGACTGCAACGGCTCGGCGGCGCAGAAGTTCGCGCTGAACTAGCACGTCCCACCTGAGCGGAAACGGGCGCGGGGCCAACCCCGCGCCCGTTTCCGCGTGGCCTCAGAGGTACGCCGGCAGCCCCGCGCGCAGGCAGGCCAGCATCGCCGCGCCCTCGGCCGGGGGCATGGGGGCCGCGGCTCGGCCGATCGCGGCCAGCACGTCCTCCAGCGACACGTCCGCGTCGGCGCCCGGAGCGTGGTAGCGCACCTGGGCGGTCAGATCGGCGACGTACGGTACGACGTCATCGCTCTCGGTCTCCCACAGCCAGGCCAGCACCCGGCCGATCCCCTCGCCGGCGTGCAGGGTCGCGCCCCGGGACCGCTGGGCCAGCAGGGCGGTCGCGGACTCGCAGATCAGCGCGCCGATCAGCTTCTCGAAGATGGGGTCGGGCACCTCGCGGGTTCGCACCATCGCCCTCCTGCCGATCGATGTAACGACCGGTGATCCTACCGCTTCATTGTGTCATCGGCGAGCGTCCATAAACTGTTTACCGGACACCGATCCGACTATGCGCCCTATTCGTAGATGACGATCCCCGCCGGGGGCAGGGTGAGCTGGACGGCCTTGCCGTTGCGGGCCGAGACCGAGACCTGGCCGCCCGCGAAGGCCGGCTCGCTGGAGTAGCGGCAGGTGAGCCGGTCGCCCTCGGCGTGCAGGTCGTCGTCGACGGTCACCCAGGCCGTGCGCACGCGGTCCGGGTCGGTGTTGACCGCGACCAGCACCTCGTGGTCGGCGAAGATGCGCGACCACGGCAGCAGGCCGCGGGCGCCCGGCGGGGCGAAGACCACACCGTCGGCCGAGGTCGGGCGCAGGTACTGCCGCCCCCGCCGCAGCGCCGGGAGCCGCCGCCGGACCGCCAGGATCTGCTGGAGCTGCCGGTAGGTCTCGTGCTCCTCGTCGAACGCGTGCCCGCCGCGGCTGCGGAACGGGCCGAACGCGCCGCCGAACATGGCCTCGCGGATGTACCGGTCGTGCCCGCCCTCGCCGTCGAACTCCTGCTCGGAGCCGTAGTAGACGAACGGGATGCCGAGCGTGGCGACGTTGAGCGCGAGCGCCACGAGGGCCAGCCGGCGGCCCGGCTCGCCCGCCGCGAAGCGCGCCTTCCAGGGGCCCTTGCGCACCTGGTCGTGGTCGTCGTAGCTGGTCACGACCTTGTCCCGGAACCAGGTGTGCGACTCGCGGCCGACCTGCAGCGAGTTGCGGAACAGCGCGAAGTACTCGGCCGGGTCGGCGGTCCCCTTGGCCACCCGCTCGAGGCGGTCCTGCACGTCGGCCAGGCCGAGCGCGGCGTCCATGCCGACCGCGTCGAGGGTCTGGTAGGCGAACGCGCGGTCGCCGGTGATCTCGGCGACGAGGGTGAAGCGCTCCTTGCCGATCGACTGCGCGAACTCGTGGACGGCGGCCGCGAAGAAGCGCGCCGCGCCCGGGTCCATGTGCTTGACCGTGTCCACGCGGAAGCCGTCGAGGTCGGCGTAGGCGATCCAGTACTGGTACGCGCGCACGAGGGCCACCAGCGCCGCCGAGGGCCGGTAGTCGTCCAGCGGTCCCTCGCCGAGCGCGATGTCCTTGAGGCCCTCGAAGTCGCCCTCCAGGTACTCCGGGAACCGGTCCCAGTCGGCGATGCGCCCCTTGCCGGTGAACGTCGCGGTGCTCTGCAGCTCGGCGGGCCAGACGCCGCCGTGCGGCTGCGACTCCGCAACGGGGCCGACCGGGAGCACGGCGGCCCCGTTCTCGTCGCGGAAGCCCTTGACCGGGTAGCGCTGCCCGGTCCAGACGGGCCGGCTGTCGCCCTCGTAGCCGAAGACGTCCCCGGCGTGGTTGAGCACCACGTCGAGGATCACCCGCAGCCCCTGCGCGTGGGCGTCCGCGACCAGCGCCCGCAGGTCCTCCGGCCGCCCGAAGTGCGGATCGACGTCGAGAAAGTCCTGGATGGCGTACCCGTGATACGACGGCTGGCCCGCGACCTGCCTGAGCACGGGACTCACCCAGATCGCGGTGACCCCGAGCCGGCGCAGATAGCCGAGCTTGCCGCGCAGCCCGGCCAGGGTGCCGCCGGCCCAGTCCACGCCGGCGTCGCGCCACCGGGCCGCGTCCTGCGGCGTCGTGACCGCATTACCGCGGTCGGACTCGCGCAGCGGCGGCGTGGAACCGGTCGCGACGGTCGCGCCGTCGTTGTCCCGGTAGCCGCGCTCGGCGCCGTCGGAGAAGCGGTCGACCAGCAGGAAGTACAGGACCTCGTCGGCCCAGTCGTCCGGGGACGGGTGGAACGGACCCCGGGTGAGCGCGGCGAAGTCGATGTCGGCGATCCGGCGGTACGACACCCCCCGATGGTGCCACGAATCGTACCTAAGCGGTCGCCGGGCGTCGCCGGCCCAGCACCCGGCGGGCGATCCCCGGCCGCAGCAGCGCGGCCGGCGGGTCCAGCAGGTTCGTGACCCGGCTGAACGCGAGCGAGACGACCTCGTCGTGGGCCGCGGTGGCGTACAGCCGATCCAGGTATCTGTTCACCAGCCGCGTCCGCGCGTCCTTCGGCCCCTCCACGCCCGGCAGGGCCGCGTCGCCGCCGGTGGCGATCTGCCACGGGATGTCGACGATCGGCCGGACCGCGCGGAAGAACCGCAGGGCGTCGAGCTCCCCGCCGCGGCCGAGCGCCTCGCCCAGCTTCAGCGCCTCCACGCCCGCGACCGACATGCCCTGGCCGTACATCGGGTTGAAGGAGCACATCGCGTCCCCCACGACCACGAAGCCCTTCGGGAAGCGGCGCAGGCGGTCGTACCGGTGCCGCGTGCTCGCCGGGTAGCGGAACCGGACCGCCTCGTCGTCCAGCGCCTGCGACGCCTCGATGATGTCGGAGACGTACGGCAGCGGCAGCCGCTTCGCGTAGGCCCGGAAGCCGGCGTCGTCCAGCGGCGCGTGGTCGCCGAGGATGCCGAAGAGGGTGATGACCGCCCGGCCCCCCTCCTGGAGCATGACCGCGCCCCCGCGCGGGGCCGCGGCCGAGGGCCCGATGATGATCGCGATGTCGCCGTCGAGCAGCGCCGGGTCGACCGCGTAGTGCCGGGAGACGTAGGCCAGGTCGACGTGCAGCCGCTCCTCGGCCGGCGGCTCGTAGCCCAGCTCCCCGAGCCAGCGCGGGGCCCGCGAGCCGCGCCCGGTCGCGTCGACGACCAGATCCGCCCCGAGCGTCTCCGGGCCGCCGGTCCGCGGGTGGATCCGCGCGCCGGTGACGCGCGCCCGCGCGGCGTCCGCCTCGATCCCGGCGATGTCCGCCCCGCCCCGCACGGTCACGCCGGGCAGCGCGAACACCCGGGACCGCACGTACGACTCCAGGTACGGCCGGCTGAACGACAGCGCCCCCAGGCCGATCGGCACCTGCTTGAGCCGGAACCCGTTCGCGCAGAAGCGCACGTTGCCCAGCACGTCCCCGGCCGGCACCCCGGCCGCGGCCAGCTCCTTCGCCGCACCCGGGAACAGCTCCTCGATCACGTTGAGCCCGGCCGCGAGCAGCCCGTGCGCGTGCCGGCCCTGCGGCACGCCGCGGCGCACCTCCCGCTCCCGCGGATCGGCGGCCGGATCCCCGGCCCAGGTGCCCTCGAGCTCGTCGCGCTCGACGATGGTCACCCGCGCGAAGTGCCCGGTCAGGACCCGCGCCGTGAGCAGGCCCGCCATGCTGCCGCCGAGTACGACGGCGTGTCCTTGCGTCATACCCCTCCCCGCGTTCCATCCCGTGCCATGGACCGGGAACGGCAAGGTAGCCGACAGTCGGTGGGAGACTGACCTTCATGACGACGCTCGGTGCTGTTTTTCTGCCGCAGCTGCCGCCCGAGCGGCTGCGGTCCGTCGTGACCGCCGCCGATGAGGCCGGGCTCGAGGAGCTGTGGCTGTGGGAGGACTGTTTCCTGGAGGGCGGCCTGACCACCGCCGCCGCGGCCCTGGCCTGGTCGGACCGGCTGCGGGTCGGGGTCGGGCTGCTGCCGGTGCCGCTGCGCAACGTGGCGGTCGCCGCGATGGAGACCGCCACGCTGCTGCGGATGTTCCCGGGGCGGGCGAGCATCGCCGTGGGGCACGGGGTGCAGGACTGGATGGGGCAGGTCGGCGTCCGGGCGGAGTCGCCGATGACGCTGCTGCG
This sequence comes from Dactylosporangium sp. NPDC000244, assembly GCF_040300725.1. Classification (NCBI taxonomy): domain Bacteria; kingdom Bacillati; phylum Actinomycetota; class Actinomycetes; order Micromonosporales; family Micromonosporaceae; genus Dactylosporangium; species Dactylosporangium sp. NPDC000244. The sequence goes on along the minus strand of NZ_JBEPEH010000017.1, from coordinate 1,539 downwards.
GGAGTACACGCTGGCCCTGCGCGCCCTGCTGGCCGGCGAGCGGCTGTCCACGCAGGGCCGCTACGTGCGCCTCGACGCCGTCGCCCTGGACTGGCCGCCGCCCGGGCCCGCGCCGATCCTGGTGGGTGCGACGGGTCCCAGGACGCTCCGGCTGTCCGGGGAGGTCGCCGACGGCACGGTGCTCACGGCGGGCACCGACCTCGACGGGGTACGCCGCGCCCGCGCCCTGGTCGAGGAGGGCCGCACGGCCGCGGGGCGCACCGGCGGCCACGAGATCGTAATGTACCTGCACGCCGCGACCGGGCCCGGCGCCGAGGCGCGGCTGGCGGCCGAGCGCGTGCGCTGGAACTACACCGACGACGCCGACGTGCTGGTCGCCGGGGACGAGCACGCGATCGCCGCGGCCGTGCGCCGCTGGGCGGAGGCGGGCGCCGACCGGGTGATCCTGCAGCCGACGTCCGACGATCCGGATCCGGAGGGTTTCGTACGGTTCGTGGCCGAACGCGTCCGGCCGCTGGTCCCGTGAGCGGCAATCCGGCCGTCGCGGCGGTGGCCGCCAGCGGCATCGGCTACCGGGTCGTCGAGCACGGGCCCGTGCGCAGCCTGGCCGAGGCCGCCGCGGCCCGCGGGGTCGCGGTCGCCGATGTGGTGAAGACCATCGTGGTCCGGCTCGCCGACGACGACTACCGCTTCGTGCTCGTCCCCGGCGACCGGGTCATCTCCTGGCCGAAGCTGCGGGCCCTGCTCGGCGTGGCCCGCATGTCGATGCCGGACGCGGCCACGGCCAAGGCCGCGACCGGGTTCGAGCGCGGCACGATCACCCCGTTCGGCTCCACGACGGCGTGGCCGGTCATTGCCGACGAGCGCATCCGGGGCCGCGCGATCAGCCTCGGCGGCGGCCGCCACGGGGTCGCCCTCGCGGTGGCCGCCGACGCCGCGATCGAGGCCCTGGGCGCCACGGTGGCGGACATCTCCGAGGCGGAACCACCGGCATCGAAAGCTTGATCGACGGGTCTGTTTTCCGCCGGTACATCCGGAATGAACCCACGCCGATGTGGGAATTTTTCGGCAAATGACCGGCAAATCGGATGCGTCGGTTCTACTTTGGCTCTCGGCAGAGATCATTGCCCGGGTCTTCCGATCCGGCGCGGCGGGCACCTTTCGCCGCCGCGCCGGCCGCGGTTTGGTCAGCGGATCGGAGGAGCGCACGAGTGCCCCGGGCCGAACGGGGAGCCACAGCTGTCCAGACATGACGTACGCCGCAACCTGGCGGCGGCCACGACCGCCTGCACCATCGTCGGCACCGTGCTCGGCGGCGCGCTGATGAGCGGGAACTCGATCCACGCGGCCCAGCCGGCCCCGGCTCAGGCCGCGCCCGGACCCCGCACCGCCGCGACCACCGCCGAGTTCCCGGACCGCCTGGCCGAGCTGCGCGGCGTCTCCCGGGGCATCCGTCCCGCGCAGCCGCCCGCGCCCGCCGCACCCGCCCCGGCGGCCGCACCGGTCACCGAGTCCGCCCGGGCCACCGGCGCCCGGGCC